>NZ_RAWP01000061.1:0-57942 GCF_003668935.1 Corallococcus sp. AB032C
GCGCTCGGGGGGAGGGCTTGGCGGGGCTTCTTCCCCGTGGGCGGGGAGCTCACGTCGGGCCGGCCGGATCGTAAGGAGGGACTGTACTTCGGCACGGAGCTGCCGCCGGATGACCCTCGCGTGCGCGCCGGCACTCCGCTGCATGGACCCAACCTGTTCCCCCTTGAGCCAGACGGGCTGGGCGGCGCGGTGCTGGCGTACATGGCGGTGCTGACGTCCCTGGGACACGCGTTGATGTCCGGCATCGCGCTCAGCCTGGACCTGGAGGCGGACTTCTTCGCTGCTCGGTACATGGCGGATCCGACGGTACTGTTCCGCATCTTCAACTACCCGCCGGGCCCGGAGGTGGACGCGCAAGGGCTTCCGGTGTGGGGCGTGGGCGAGCACACCGACTACGGCGTGCTCACCATCCTCAAGCAGGACGACGCGGGCGGGCTCCAGGTGAAGACGCGCCAGGACGGGCACACGCGGTGGGTGGATGCGCCGCCGGTGGAGGACGCGTTCGTGTGCAACATCGGCGACATGCTCGACCGGATGACGCGCGGTGTGTACCGCTCCACGCCGCACCGGGTGCTCAATCGCGCGGGCCGCGACCGGCTGTCGCTGCCGTTCTTCTTCGATCCGGACTGGACGGCGGAGATCGCGGCCATCGACTCACCCGCTTTGAAGGACGCGGGCGCGGACGACCACGCGGAGCGGTGGGACCGGCAGAGCGTGCATGCTTTCCGGGGCACGTACGGTGACTACCTTCTCGGCAAGGTGGGGAAGGTGTTCCCCGACCTGCGCGCGGACGTGCTGTAGCGTTCGCTCAGGACTGCCGGAGGCGCTGGTCGCTGCCGGTGTCCTGCAGGGACCGCGGCGCGGTCTCCGCGGCGGCCATGTCGGGCGGCCCGGGGTCCTTCATCGCCAGCACCAGGCACTCCCGCAGGCGCTGGCGCGCGCGGAACAGGAGGATGCGGGCGTTCTCCGGCGAGATCTCCAGCAGCGTGGAGACCTCCTCGCCCGGACACTCATCCAGGAGCCGGAGGCGGATCACCGCCTGCTGCATCTGCGACAGCTGCTGGACACATCGCACCAGGCTCACCCGCGCCTCCGCCTCCGCCACCAGCGTGTCCGCTGAAGGCAGGTCGGAGGCCACCTCGGACAATTCGATCTCGGTCGGCAGCGCCCGGCGCGCCAGCTTGCGCCGCTGATTCAGTGCGGCGTGGGCCACCAGCGTCGACAGAAGGCGCTCGACCTCGCTGGAGCGGGCCGACAGTGTCGTGGCCTCCGGCATCCGCAGGAAGGTGACGAAGGCGTCCTGGACGCAATCGAGCGCGTCCTCGGGAGGTAGACCCCGGCGCCTCGCGCTCGTCACCAGTCGCGCACGGTGCTGGTGGACGAGCAGGGTGATCCAGGAAAGGAACTGGGCGCGCTCGGTGGCGGCGTCCGGGGAGCTGTCATCAGGCATGGCTCCGCCATCCTAACCCCCTTCGGCGAAAGCCGCCGAAGAGGGAAGGCCGGAAGACCCGGATGACGCATGATGACTTGCGCCGTCGCCTAAACCGGGCGGTGCGCCCCACGCGCGAGCGCGGTCATCAGCTCCTTCTCGTTGAAGCCCAGCGGCGGCAGGGCGGACTGCCTCCCGTAGACGACCTCTCGGGAGGGGGCCAGCAGCACGGTGCCGCTCGGCTGCAGCTTGCCCCAGAGGATCGGCTCCAGGCCCGCTTCCGCGTGCGTGCCCGTCCCGCTGGTCAGCACCGGCACCGGCACCCCCAGCCAGGTGGCCAGCTCCCGCGCCTCCTCGGGCCCATCCGGGATGACCGAGATCACCTTCGCCTGGTTCGCCGCGATGTCGCCCTGGCGCTTCGCCAGCGTCTTCAAGTGGTTGCGGCACACCGGACAGGCCGCGTTGCGGAGGAAGAACACCACCGCCGCCTCGCCGCCCATGGCCTCGCCCAGCCGCGTGGGCTTGCCCGTCCCGTCCCGCAACTCCAGGTCGGGAAAGCGGGCCCCGGGCTCGAAGGTCGCTGTCACGCGTGGATTCCGTCGATGACCGCCGCTGGGACCAGGTCCACGGGCGGGATGTCGATCTCCGTCTGGGCCAGGTGGTTGAGGTAGTTGCCGAAGGTGGTGGCGACGACCTGCGCCAGGATCTCCACCACGTCACCGTCGTTCCAGCCCGCGGCACGCACCGCCGCCAGCTCCGCGTCCGTCACCGCGCCGCGGCGCGCCGCGATTTGACGGGAGAACTGGAGCGCCGCCTCCACCTTGGCGTCCGGCGCCTTGCCGGAACGCGCCTGATCCAGCTCCTGATCAGAGAGGCCCGTCTTGCGGCCCAGCTGGGTGTGGTGCGAGACGCAGTAGCGGCAGCCCTGCGCGTTGCCCACCGCGAGCGCGATCTGCTCGCGGACGCGCGGCGTCAGCTGCCCCTGGCCCAGCGTCCCGTGCAGCGCGAAGAAGGCGCTCATCGCCGCGGGCGAATTGGCAAGCACCCGGACCGGCGGAGGCAGGTTGGCGCCCAGCTTCTCCTTGATGGGTTTGAGCGTGGCGTGCGAAGCGTCGACAAGGTTCAGACGGGACATTGAGAACTCCTGAGGCCGCATGATTGCGGCTTGCCAGTCATTAAGGTCGCGACCCCAGGCCGGCGTTACGCCGGACCTGTCGATTCTTCTCCGGGAATCGTAAGTCCTCGAAATCACGTGTGATTTTTGGAGAAATAATCATACATAAAATCCCCATAAATCAGGCGTCAGTGCGCAAGGGAAAATTGAAATGGATGTGATTCTTTGTTGAAACGGATTTCTCGCGGTGGCATTGTCAACTGAATCCAACATTCCATTTTTGGGGAGGGTGAGTCTTGGGGCGACTGAGGATTCATACGATTGAGAGCGCGCCGGAGCAGTCCCGTCCGGTGCTGGCCGCGGTGGAGAAGTCCGCCGGTTTCCGTTCGAACCTGCTGGGGCTCATCGCGGAGTCGCCCGGCGTGACGCAGGCCTTCGCGCAGATGGGGCCGCTGCTGGCCCAGTCCTCCCTGGGCGCCGTGGAGCGCGAGGTGGTCATCATGACCATCGGCTGGGAGAACGACTGTTCGTACTGCATGGCCTTCCACAGCTTCTTGTGTCGCAAGCTCCAGGTTCCGGATGCGCTCGTGGCCGCGCTCCGGTCGGGGACGACGCTGCCGGATCCACGGCTGGAGCTGCTCGCGGAGTTCACCCGGACGGTGGTCCGTGAGAAGGGGACCGTGGGAGACGACCTCTGGAGCCGGTTCACGGCCCAGGGCTTCACGAGCGCCAACGCGCTCGACGTCATCCTGGCCCTCTCCCAGCAGGTGCTGGTGAACTACGCGAACCACCTGGGCGGCGTGGAGCTGGAGCCGGCGCTGAAGGAATTCGCGTGGACCCGCCCGTCCGGGGCGGCGGCGCGCCAGGCGTAGTGCTCGGAGGCCCTGGGCCAGGCCCCAGGGCTTCCTCCCATACATCCGATGTTTCGCGCCCAGGCCCTTCGCGCTGGCGCGCGAGTCCGCGTTCGCGGTGACGGTCTTGTCGTGTCTTGAGTGGCTTCAGGCGCGGGTGGGGTCTGCCTTGCGCTGACGTGGAAACCGGGCCCTTGGGGAAGGGCTGACAGGGGGAAATGCCATGGGTGCGCCGACGAACTCTGATCCTGTGACGGACGCGTCCGTGCTGTCCGCGCTCAGGTCACACCTGCTGGAGGCAATGGCGCGCCGCAACGGCCTGTCGCCAGAGCAGATCGACTCCCGCCGGCCCTTCAGCCACTACGGGCTGGACTCTCTGGGCGCGGTGGCGCTCGGCCGGACGCTGTCGGAGCTGGCCGGACGCGAGGTGTCTCCCACGGTCTTCTGGCGCCACCCCAGCGTGGACGCGCTCTTGCGGCACCTGGCCACGGGTGACGCGGACGCCACGGCTCACGTGGAGGTCGCCGGGCCTTCCGTGGCCCGCGACGAGCCGATCGCGGTGGTGGGCATGGCCTGCCGCCTTCCGGGCGCGGCGGACCTCACCGCGTTCTGGGAGCTGCTGCGCACCGGGCGCGACGCGGTGTCGGAGGTCCCCTCCGGGCGCTGGGCGGACGGGCGGCTGCAGCAGGCGGATCGCGGCGGGGGCAGCGCGCCGGTGCCGCGCCGCGCCGGGTTCCTGCCAGACATCGCGGGGTTCGATCCGCTGTTCTTCGGCATCTCCCCGCGCGAGGCGGCGGAGATGGATCCGCAGCAGCGCCTGTTCCTGGAGCTGGCGTGGGAGGCGCTCGAGGACGCGGGCATCGTCCCGCGCGAGCTGCACGCGACGGCGACGGGCGTGTTCGTCGGCGCCATCTGGCGTGACTACGCGGAGCTGGGCGGCGCGGAGCCGGGGCGCATCACGCCGCACACGGCCACCGGGCAGGCGCTCAACATGATCGCCAACCGGCTGTCGTACGTGCTGGGCCTCCAGGGGCCCAGCCTCGTCCTCGACACGGCGTGCTCGTCGTCACTGGTGGCGGTCCACCTGGCCTGCCAGAGCCTGTGGGCGGGGGAGAGCACCACGGCCATCGTCGGCGGCGTCAGCGTGATGGCCTCGCCGCACACCATGGTGGCGCTGTCCCGCTTCGGAGGCCTGTCGCCGGACGGCGTGTGCAAGGCCTTCGACGCGAGCGCGGACGGCTTCGGGCGCGGAGAGGGCGGGGGCGTGGTGGTCCTCAAGCCTCTCTCCGCCGCGCTCGCCGCGGGCGACACCATCCGCTGCGTCATCCGCGCCACGGGCAGCAACAACGATGGGCCGAGCAACGGCCTCACGGCGCCCAACCCGGAGGCCCAGGAGAAGCTGCTGCGGCAGGTCCACGCGCGGTCGGGCGTGGCGCCCGGCGCGGTGGGCTACGTGGAGACGCACGGCACGGGGACGGCGCTGGGAGACCCCATTGAAGCGGGCGCGCTCGGGGCCGTGTTCGCGAAGGCGCGTGGCGAGGGCCCGCCGCTGGTCATCGGCTCGGTGAAGACCAATATCGGTCACCTGGAGGGGGCCGCGGGCATCGCCGGCTTCCTCAAGGCCTGCCTGTGCGTCGAGCAGCGCACGGTGGTGCCCAGCCTCCACTTCACGCGGCCCAACCCGCTCATCCCCTTCGAGGAACTCCGGCTGGAGGTCTCGCGTGAGACCCGCGCGTGGCCGGTGCCGGACGGGTTGGCCGTGGCGGGTGTCAGCGCGTTCGGCTGGGGCGGCACCAACGCCCACGTCGTGCTCCAGGAGGCCCCGCCATCGCGGCTCGCCTGGGTGGGGCTGGCGGCGTCCGGAACCGAGGCCCTGAAGGCCGAGGCCCGCCGCGCGCTCGACGCCCTGCGGACCGGGGTGCCGCTCGACGCGCTCCACGCGGTGCTGGCGCCGGAGGCTTCCGGCCCGGAGCGGCTCACCGTGTGCGTGCGCACCCGGGGCGAGCTGGTGGCGCGCTTGAGCGGGTTCCTGGACGGCGTGGCGGGGACGGTGACGCTGGGGACGGCGCCTGGCCGGCCTCCGAAGGTGGCCTTCGTCTGCGCTCCGCAGGGCGGCCAGTGGGTGGGCATGGGCCGGCGCATGCTGCTCACGGAGGACGCCTTCCGCGCGGCCTTCGAGCGCGTGGACGCGGCCCTGGCGGTCCACTCCGGCCAGTCGCTCCGGGAGGAGCTGTTCAAGGCGGAGGGCATTGCCCGCTACGACGACGTGGACGTGGTGCAGCCGCTCCTCTTCGCGTTCCAGGTGGCCCTGGCGGAGCAGTGGCGCGCCTGGGGCATCACCCCGGACGTCGTCGTGGGGCACAGCCTGGGGGAGATCGCCGCCGCGCACATCGCGGGCATCCTCGACCTGGAGGAGGCGGCGCTCGTCATCCACCACTACAGCCGCCTGCAGAAGCTGCTGGCGGACCGGGGCGGCATGGCCGTGGTCAACCTGCCGCCCGACGCGCTGACCGGGCTCCTGGAGGCCACGGGCGGGGCGGTGGTGCTGGCCGGCCACAATGGCCCCCGGTCCACCGTGCTGTCCGGAGACCCGGCCGCGCTCGACGCGCTCCTCGCGGAGCTGAAGCGCCGCAAGGAGCTGTGCGCGCGGATCCGCGTGAACGTCGCCGCGCACAGCCCGCAAATCGACGAGATCCTCCCGGAGCTGGAGACGGTGCTCGCCGGGCTCCGTCCGAAGCCCGCGCGCCTGCCGATGATCTCCACCGCGCTGCGGCGGCGGATGGAGGGGCCGGAGGTGGACGGGCGCTACTTCGGCCAGAACCTTCGCACGCCGGTGTGGCTTGCCCCGGTGCTCGCGTCGCTGGTGGCCGACGGCGTGGACGCGCTGGTGGAGCTCAGCCCGCACCCCGTGCTGGTGGGAGCCCTGCAGCAGGCCGCCGAGGGCCGGCAGCCGCCCCCTGTCGTCCTGCCGTCCACCACGCGGGACGAGGACGAGCGGCTGGCCCTGTACGAAGCGCGCGCCACGCTGTTCCGTCTGGGATGCGCGGGGGCGGCCCCCTCCGCCGCCCGCGACGCGCTGGTGCCGCTGTCCGCCCATACCCCGCAGGCGCTCCGGGAGCTGGCGGCGCGCGTGGCCGGGGCGCTTCGCCAGGCGCCCTGGACACAGGTGGAGGACGTCGCCGCCACGGCCGCGCTGCGCAGGACGCACCACGCGGAGCGGCTGGCGGTGGTCGCGCGCGGAGGGGAGGACCTGGCCCAGGCGCTGGACGCGTTCGCCCGGGGCGAGCCCCATGAGCGGCTGGTGACCCCGGCGCTCGCGAAGGCGCCCTCCGTGGTGTTCGTCTTCCCGGGGCAGGGCTCGCAGTGGCACGGAATGGCCCGGCAGCTCTTGCGCGACGAGCCGGCCTTCCGCGCGGAGATCATGCGGTGCGACGCCGCCATCCACGCGCTCACCGGCTGGTCCGTGCTGGAGGAGCTGGAGGCGTCCGAGTCCGCGTCCCGGATGGCCCGGGTGGACGTGGTGCAGCCGGTGCTCTTCGCCGTGGAGGTGGCGCTGGCCGCGCTCTGGCGCTCGTGGGGCGTGCGGCCGAAGGCGGTCATCGGCCACAGCATGGGCGAGGTCGCGGCGGCGTATGTCGCGGGCGCGCTGAACCTGGCGGACGCCGCGCGGATCATCTGCCGCCGCAGTCAGCTGCTCCGCCGGGTGAGCGGGCAGGGCGCCATGCTCGCCGCGGAGCTGACGCTGGACGAGGCCCGGGAGGTCCTGCGCGGCCACGAGGCGCAGGTCGCCGTGGCCGTGAGCAACAGCTCCCGCTCCACCGTGCTGTCGGGCCAGCCACAGGCGCTGGAGGTCATCTCCCAGGCGCTCCAGGCCCGCGGCGTCTTCTGGCGCTGGGTCAAGGTGGATGTCGCCTCCCACAGTCCGCAGATGGACGCGCTGAAGGGCGAGCTGCTTGAGGTGCTGGCGGGAGTCCAGCCCGCGCCGTCGGCGGTGCCCATCCACTCCACGGTCCTGGACGCGGTGACGGACGGCCGCGACTTCGACGCGGGCTATTGGGTGCGCAACCTGCGCGATCCCGTCCTCTTCGCCTCGGCGGTCCGGCGCGCGCGCGAGGCGGGACACGACGTCTTCATCGAGATGAGCCCGCATCCCATCCTGCTGCCCGCCGTGGAGCAGGAGCTGGCGGACGTGGATCAGCCGGGCGAGGTGCTGCCGTCGCTGCGGCGCAACGAGTCCGAGCGCGAGACGCTGCTGCGCTCCGTGGCGGCGCTCTACACGCGAGGCCTGGAGCCCGTCTGGAGCGCCGTCACCCGCGCGGGGCGCCCCGGCGTGCCGCTGCCTTCCTACCCCTGGCAGCGCGAGCGCTTCTGGCTGGAACCGGCTCCCGCGGTCCGTGCTCCCGTCGCCGCCAGCCGTCCGAGCGGCGAGGGGCTCCTGGGCAGCCACTTCCCGTCCGCCGTGGAGCCGCGGCTGCACCACTGGCAGGCCGAGTGGGGCGCGGACGTGTCCGGCTTCCTCGCCGACCACCGCGTGGGCGGTGACGCCGTGGTTCCCGGCGCCGTCTTCCTGTCCATGGCGCTGGGGGCCGCGAGGGAGGTGTTGGGGGCCGCGCCCGTGGCGCTGAGGGACATCGCATTCCCGCAGCCGCTGATATTGGGCTCCGAGCCCGCGCCGCGCGTGCAGACCGTGCTCTCCGTGCGCGACGCGCAGCGCGAGCTCCAGGTGTTCTCCCAGGGCGAGGGACGCACGTGGGTGCCCCACGCTCGGGCCCTGGTGGACACGGGGCCGGCGGCGGCGGTGGGCCGGGAGCGGGCGCAGGAAGCGCTGGCGCTCCGGGACTCGCTGCGCGGCTCCGCGGCGATGCTGCTGGACTCCGTGCGGTACTACGAGCTGCTGGCGGGCTGCGGGCTGGAGTACCGCGCCGCCTTCCGCGGCGTGGACTGCGTCTGGTCCCGCGAGGCGCAGGCGCTGGGGCGCATCCTCGCGCCCGCGGCCTCCGTGGACCCGGAGCTGGCGCGGGTGGCCTGCATCGACTCCGCGCTCCAGCTCTCCATCGCCACGCTGCCGCCCAGCCTGGTGTTCCGGGGCCGGCAGCTCATCAGCGTCGGGGTGGATGGGTTCGCGCTCCACCGCCTCCCGGAGGGGGCCTTCCACGTCCACGCGCAACGCCGTCCGGGCGGTGAGGGCCCGGTGTTCCTGGTGGACGTGGTGGCGTTCACCGACGCGGGCGAGCCGCTGTTCCACGTCGACGGGCTGAAGGTCCGCGTGCTCGACGTGGCGCGGCCCTCCGTCGCCCGGAGTGACGAGGCCCGCCCGGTCGCCGCTCCGTCCCGGACGCTGTTCGACGAGCTGGGCGCGCTGGAGCCCTCGCGGCGGCGGGCCCGCGCCGAGGACGAGCTGCGGCAGGTGGTGGCCACGGTGCTCAAGCTGGCCCCGGCGCGCGTCCCCGTGGACCAGCCGCTGCGCACCCTGGGCATGGACTCCGTCATGTCGCTGGAGCTGCGCAACCGCATCGAGGCGCGCACCGGCATCCGGCTCTCCGCCACCGTGCTCTGGAACCACCCCACGGTGGAGGCGCTGACGGGGTTCGTCCTGAGCCAGGCCTCGTCCGCTCCAGCGGCCCGGTCCGCTCCGGCGCGCGTCGTCCCGCCAGCGCCCGCCCCACCCGCCGGTCCCGCCGACGCGGCATTGCCTTCCGACCTGGATCTCGAGCGGCTGTTGGAGGCCGAACTCGTCCAGGTCCACCAGCTCATCAAGGAGTCCTGACCATGACGGCCCCACTGCCCACCGCGAATGATCCCACGCTGCTCAAGCGCAGCCTCGACGCGTTGAAGGACCTCCGGGCCCGGTTCGAGACCCTGGAGTCCCGGGGCCGGGAGCCCATCGCCATCATCGGCCTGGGGTGCCGCATCCCGGGGGGCGGGGAGACCCCGGAGACCCTCTGGAAGATGCTGCGCGGCAAGGTGGACGCCGTCAGCGAGGTGCCCGCGGACCGCTGGGACCTGTCGCGCTACTACGACGCGGACGTGGCCACGCCGGGGCGGATGCACATGCGCTACGGCGCGTTCCTGGACGCGCCCGACCGCTTCGACCCGTACTTCTTCGGCATCTCGCCCCGTGAAGCGGAGCAGATGGATCCGCAGCAGCGCCTCTTCCTGGAGGTGGCGTGGCACGCGCTGGAGGACGCGGGCCTGAGCGCGAAGGCGCTCGCGGGCACGGACACCGGCGTCTTCGTGGGCGCCAACGGGAACGACTACCTCCAGCTCCAGCTCTCCGAGCCGCAGGTGCTGGGCACGTACTCACTGGTGGGCGGCACCAACTGCATCATCCCCAACCGGCTCTCGTATCTGCTGGACCTGCGCGGGCCGAGCATGGCCTTCGACACGGCCTGCTCCTCGTCGCTCGTCGCGGTCCACCAGGCCTGCCAGAGCCTGCGCCACGGGGAGAGCTCCACCGCCATCGTGGGCGGGCTCAACCTGCTGCTGTCGCCCGTGGTGTCGGTGGCGCACTCCAAGGGCCTGCCGCTGGCGCCGGATGGGCGCTGCAAGACGTTCGACTCGCGCGCGGATGGCTACGTCCGCGGCGAGGGCTGCGGCGTCGTGGTGCTCAAGCGCCTGTCGGACGCGCTGGCGGCCGGGGACCCGGTGTGGGCCGTCATCCACGGCTCGGCCGTCAACCAGGACGGGCTCAGCAACGGCCTCACGGCCCCCAACGGCGGGGCCCAGCGGGCCGTCATCCGCAAGGCGCTGGAGCGCGCGCGGCTCACCGGCTCGGAGGTGGGGCTCATCGAGGCGCACGGGACGGGCACGTCGTTGGGCGACCCCATCGAGGTGGAGGCCCTCTCTGAAATCTACGGCGCCGCGGAGGGCGAGCGGCGGCCCTGCGCGCTCGGCTCCATCAAGACGAACATCGGGCACCTGGAGGCGGGCGCCGGCATCGTCGGCATCCTCAAGGTCGCGCTGTCGCTCAAGCACGGCGTCATCCCGGCGAACCTGCACTTCCAGGCGCTCAACCCGCACATCTCGCTGGATGGCACGCGCCTCTACGTGCCCACGGAGTCGACGCCGTGGACGGACCCCGCGGAGCGCCGCTACGGCGCGGTCAGCTCGTTCGGCGCGGGCGGCACCAACGCGCACGTCGTGCTGGGCACCCTGGAGTCCGCGCGCCCCGAGGCCGCCGCACGGCCCTCCGTGTCTGGCGCGGAGCGCGCCCACCTGCTGGTGCTCTCCGCCCGCGGCCGCACGGCGCTGTCGAATGTGGCCCGGCGTCTGGCGGACCACCTGACGAGCGGTACCGGCCAGCATGAAACGCTGGAGGACGTCTGCGCCACGGCCGCGCTGCGCAGGACGCACCACGACCACCGGGTGGGGCTCGTCGTCCGCACCCGGGAGGAGGCCCTCCAGCAGCTGCGCGCGCTCCAGCAGGACGTCCGGCCCCCGGGCGCATGGACGGGCACCTCCGGAAGGCCGGGACGCCCGGTGTTCCTCTTCCCCGCGGAGCCCCGGCTGTCAGGGGCCCGGCTCGCGGCGCTGGGCCGCGACTGTCCGGTGTTCGCCCAGGCCCTGGAGCGCTGTCGCGGCGCGCTCCAGCTGGGGCAGGGCGCGGACGGGGTGGGTGAGCACTTCGCAGTGCAGGTGGCGCTCGCCGAGCTGTGGCGCTCGTGGGGCGTCGAGCCGGGTGCGGTGCTCGGGCAGGGAGTGGGGGAGATCGCCGCGGCCCACGTCGCGGGAGCGCTGTCGCTGGAGGACGCCGCGCGCGTCGTCCGTGAGTGCGGCGCCCTGCTGGCGAAGGGAGACGCGGCCGCCGGAGCGCTGAGCGCGGCGCTCGCGGGACTGACGCCCCGGCCCACGGCGGTGCCCTTGTACTCGGCGGACGGGACGGTGCTGGACGGCGAGTCCCTGGGCGCTGGCGCCTGGACGCGGTGCCTGCGCCGGCCCGCGCAGGCGTTGCCGGGCATCGAGGAGTCGCTGCGCGCGGGCCACGTGCTCTTCGTGGAGTTGGGCGCGGAGCCGGTGCTCACCGCGCCAGTGGAGGAGGCCGCCGCGCGCCAGGGCCTGACGGACGTGCTGGCGGTGTCCTGCCTCCGTGGGAGCCAGGATGCGCTGGGGGCGATGCTGACGTCCGCGGCGGCGCTCCACGCTGCTGGGCTGGGCCTGCGCCTGGAGCGGCTGCTCGCGCCCCACGGGCACTTCCTCCGCCTGCCGACCTATCCCTTCGAGCGCGAGTCCTTCTGGTTCAAGGAGCGGCCCGTCACGATGCTCGCGTCGGTGCGCTCCACCAGCCTGGAGCTGCCCCGCGCGGCGGTGCGTGACACGCCCCCGGAACCCGCCCGCCGCCCCGCCGAGGTCCGCACCCCGGCCTCGCCGCAGCTGGCCGGCTGGGCGGAGCTGCCGGAGCGCGAGCGCGCCACGAAGCTGCGGAGCCTGGTGCACGCGGAGGTGGCTCGCATCCTGAAGTTCGACGCCGCCCGGCTCGACCCCAAGGGTGGCTTCTTCCAGATGGGCATGGACTCCGTGATGGCCGGACAGCTGCGCAACCGGCTGGAGCAGCAGCTGGGACGCAAGTTCGCCGTGACCGTCATCTTCGAGCACCCCACCGTGGAGCGTCTGTCCCGGCAGCTGGGCACGTTCCTCACGCCGCCCCCCGCGCCTCCCACTCCACCGCGTGAGGCGTCCCCACCCTTCAGAGGCCAGAGCCTGGCGACGGGAGGCGGCACTGACAGCATCGCCGACCTCCTGGCGCGTGAACTCGAAGAGACCTCCTCCATCTCCAGCAAGGACCTGTCATGAGCACCCCGCCGGTTTCCACCGAAGCGTCCAACCGCGACGAACTGCTCCAGCGTGCCCTGGAGCGCATCCGTGAGTTCCGCGGGAAGCTCGACGCCGTCGAGTCCCAGCGCTCCGAGCCCATCGCCGTGGTCGGCATGTCCTGCCGCCTGCCGGGCGGCAATGACGACCCCTCCACGCTGTGGCGCTTCCTGCGCTCCGGAGGCGACGGCATCCGCACCTTCCCCCAGGAGCGCGGCGCCGCGGCGACCCCGGACGGACAGCCCTTCAAGGGCGGGTTCCTGGAGCAGGTCGACAAGTTCGACGCGGGCGTGTTCGGCATCTCCCCGCGCGAAGCCGCGACGTTGGATCCCCAGCAGCGCCTGTTCCTGGAGGTGAGCTGGGAGGCCCTGGAGAACGCGGCGCAGCCCTTCGACAAGCTCGAGGGGAGCATGGCCGGCGTGTTCGTGGGCATCACCAACTACGACTACTGCCAGAAGCTGATGCAGGAGACGCCCATTGATCAGCTGGACGCCTACTGCCTCACCAGCAACGCGTCCACGTTCGCGGCCGGGCGCCTGTCGTACTGGCTGGGCCTGCGCGGTCCCAGCCTGTCCGTGGACACCGCCTGTTCATCTTCCGCCGTCGCCCTGCACCAGGCATGTCAAAGCTTGCGCGCGGGAGAGTGTTCGCTAGCACTGGCGGGCGGCGTCAACGTGCTGCTGTCGCCGGAGTGGTTCGTGGTGCTGTCGCGCGCGGGCATGCTGTCGCCGGACGGCTACTGCAAGACGTTCGACCGCGACGCCAACGGCTACACCCGCGGCGAGGGCTGTGTCGTCTTCGTGCTCAAGCGCCTGTCGGACGCGGTGGCGGCGAAGGACCACATCCACGCGCTGATCCGCGGCTCGTGCGTCAACCAGGACGGCCGCAGCGGCGGGCTCACGGTGCCCAACCCCGCGGCGCAGCAGGACGTCATCCGCGGTGCGCTCAAGGCCGCGCGCGTGGGGGCGGACCGCGTCAGCTATGTGGAGACGCATGGCACGGGGACGCCGCTCGGTGACCCGATAGAGGTCCGCGCGCTGGGCGCGGCGCTGGGCGAGGGTCGCGCGGAAGGCGACCGCATCCAAATCGGGTCCATCAAGGCCAACATCGGCCACCTGGAGCCGGCGGCGGGGGCCGCGGGCCTCATGAAGGTCATCCTCGCGCTCCAGAACGAGGAGCTGCCGCCCCAGGTCCAGTTCCGGGAGCTGAACCCGGAGATCGATCTGGAGGCGCTGCCGGTGGCCATCTCCACCCGGCCGGAGGCGTGGCCGCGCGCGGAGCGTCCTCGCATCGCGGGGGTGAGCTCGTTCGGCGCGAGCGGGACCAACGCCCACCTGGTGGTGGAGGAGGCCCCGGCCGTGGTGCGCCCGGCGCGGGCCTTCGAGCCCGGCACGCAGCTCTTCACCCTGTCCGCGCGCAGTCCGGCGGTGCTGGCGCGGCTGGCGGGCCGGCACGCGTTGCATCTGGCGGCGAAGCGCGACCTGCTCCTGGAAGACGTGTGCTTCAGCGTGAACACCGGCCGGGCCCGGTTCGCGGAGCGCGTGGCGCTGCCCGTGGACGACCTGGAGTCGCTCCAGCACGCGCTGTCCGCCGTCGCGGCGGGGGAGCTGCCGGCGGGTGCGTCCCTGGGCCGCGCGCAGGTGGGGCAGGGGCCGAAGGTGGCCTTCCTCTTCACCGGCCAGGGTAGCCAGTTCCCGGGCATGGCGGTGGAGCTGCACGCCTCGCAGCCGGTGTTCCGGCAGGCGTTGGATCGCTGCGCGGAGGCGCTGAAGTCCCACTGGGACGTGCCGCTGCTCACGCTCCTGCGAGGGGAGGGCTTCACGGCGGGGCTGTTGGATCAGACCCGCTACACCCAGGCCGCGCTCTTCTCCGTGGAGTACGCGCTCGCCATGCTCTGGCGCAGCTGGGGCGTCGTCCCCTCGGCGGTGCTGGGCCACAGCGTGGGTGAGTACGTCGCGGCCTGCGTCGCGGGCGTCTTCGAGCCCGAGGCGGCCGTGGCGCTGCTCGCCGTGCGCGGCGCGCTCATGCAGGCGCTCCCGGCGGCGGGCGCGATGGCGTCCGTCTTCGCCAGCGAGGCCCAGGTGCGGGCGGCGCTGGAGGGGAAGGCCGACCGCGTGTCCGTGGCCGCGGTGAACGCGCCGGACAACATCGTCATCTCCGGCCAGGTGGACGCCGTGGAGCAGGTGCTCCAGGCGCTGATGGCGCAGGGTCACAAGCACAAGCGCATCAACGTCTCGCAGGCGTTCCACTCGCCGCTGCTGGATCCGATGCTGGACGCGCTGGAGCAGGCCGCGTCCGGGCTCACGTTCCATGAGCCGTCCCTCCCGCTCATCTCCAATCTGACGGGCCGGCCCGTGGACGCCGGAACGCTGGGGCCGCGCTACTTCCGCGACCACGCCCGCGAGGCCGTGCGCTTCCAGGCCAGCATGGAGTGGCTGTTCGAGAACGGCTTCGACACCTTCGTGGAGGTGGGCCCCGCGCCCCACCTCATCGGCATGGTGAAGCGCTACGCGCCCGCGGGGGACCGCGCCTTCCTGCCCTCGATGCGCAAGGGGCTGTCCGCGCAGCGCTCCATGCTGGAGAGCGCGGGCGCCCTGTACACGCGCGGCGCCGACCTGGACTGGGACAGCCTGCACGCGGGCCTCGAGCCGCGCCGGGTCCCGCTGCCGACGTATACCTTCGACCGGAAGCGGTACTGGTACGCCGCCCCCGCGCCCGGTGCGGCGGCCCGGTCCTCGGCCCCGGTGCGGGAGGAGACCGCTTCGACGACGCTGCTGGGGAGCCGGCTGCCGTCGCCGCTGCCCGCGGCGCAGTTCCGCGTGCGGTACGACGCGGCCCAGCACCCGTGTCTGGCGGACTGCCGGATGGGCGGGATGCGGGTGGTGAACGTGGGCGTCTTCCTGGAGGCCGCGCTTCAGTCCTGGCACGCGCTGACGCCGGGAGCCGGAGCCTGCCGTGTGGAGGGCCTGTCGGTCCGGCGCGGGCTCCTCATGGACGACGACGAGACGCGCGTCGCGCACCTGGTGGTGGAGCCACCGGACGCGAAGGGTGAGCGTGGCTTCGCGCTCCACAGCCTGCCGCCGGGGGCTTCGGAGGACTCCAGCGCCTGGGCGGTGCACGTGGAGGGACGGCTCGCGGAGGCCCAGGAGGAGAAGGGCCTGGAGTCCGCGGACGCCATCCTCGCGCGCTGCACGCGGACGCTGGACGGCGCGGAGTTCTACGCGCGCATGGAGAAGCGCCAACTGGTGCTTGGGCACTCGGCGCGGTGGATTGAGCAGGTCCGCTTCCGTGAGGGCGAGGCGCTCGCGACGATGCGCGCGCCCGACGCGAAGGAGGCGGAGGGCTACCGCGTCCACCCGGGCCTGGTGGACGCGCTCTTCCAGGCGGTCTTCGCGTGCCTGCCGGGCGACGTGCCCGAGGACGCCATCTACATGATCGTCGAGGTCGCCCGCTTCGTCGTCGGTCCCGCCACCCCGGCGACCGCGACCCGGGCCCACGTGCGGCTGCGCCCCTGGAAGGACGGGGACACGACGATTGTCGCGGACGTGGACGTGGCGGACGCGCAGGGCCGCGTCTTCCTGCGCGCTGAAGGAGCGCTGCTCAAGCGCACGACGGTGCAGGCGCTCCAGAAGGTGACGCGCGCGGAAGTCACGCCGTCGGCGAGCGCCGCCCGTCCCGCTTCGTCCGGCCTGCGGGACGTGCTCGCGCGCCTGCCGGTGGCGCAGCGCACGCCCCGGATCGTGGAGTGGCTGCGCGCTCAGGTCGCCGTCATCCTGCGCGCGTCCGCTTCGGACGTGGACGTGGACGCGCCGCTGGCGCACGCTGGCTTCGACTCGCTGATGGCGTTGGAGCTCAAGAGCGCGGTCGCCAACGAGCTGAACGTGGCGTTGTCGCTCGGCGGGCTCCTGGCGGGCGCGAGCCTCAAGGCCCTGTGCTCGGAGATCCTCGGTCAGCTGTCGCTGGAGGCGCCTCCCGCGAGCAGCGCGGCGGAGCCGGCGCGGACCGCGAGCGCGGAGCCGGCCCCGGTGGAGGTGCTCGTGCATGACGGGGAAGGGCGCCACCAGCCCTTCGGCATGACGGACCTCCAGCAGGCGTACCTGCTGGGCCGCACCCGCTCCTTCGAGCTGGGCGGCGTGTCCACCTACTTCTTCCTGGAGGTGGACCTGCTGGGCGTGGACCTGGAGCGGCTGGGCTCGAGCCTGGACGTCGTCATCCAGCGCCACGACATGCTGCGCGCGGTGGTGACGCCGGACGGGCAGCAGCGGGTGCTGTCCACGGTGCCGTCCTTCGTCATCCGCACGGTGGACCTGCGGGGCCAGGACGCGTCCCAGGTCGAGCGCGCGCTCGCGGCGCTGCGCACGGAGATGGCCACCCAGGTCTTCCAGACGGACCGCTTCCCGCTGTTCGACGTCCGGGCCACGCGGCTGGACGGCGAGCGCACGCGGCTGCACCTGGGCTTCGACGCCCTGGTGGTGGACGCGTGGAGCACGTCGCTGCTCTTCAAGGAATGGTCCGCCGTGTACCGCGAGGGCGCCGGGGCGCTGCGGCCCATCGACATCACCTTCCGCGACTACGTGCTGGGCGTGCAGGCGCTGGAGTCTGGCCCTGCGTACGCCGCCGCGGAGAAGTACTGGCTCGACCGCGTCCCCAAGCTGCCGCCCGCGCCGGAGCTCCCCATGGCCCGCCACCCGGGCACGCTGGAGCTGCCGCGCTTCACGCACCGCTCGTTCCGGCTGCCCAAGGCGCAGTGGGCGCGCTTCAAGGAGCTGGCGCGCGAGGCGGGCGTCACGCCCTCCATGGTGATGTGCGCGGCCTACTCCGAGATCCTGGCCACCTGGGGCCGCAGCCGCGCCTTCACGCTCAACGTGCTGTTCTTCAACCGCGTGCCGCTGCACCCGCATGTGGACCGGGTGCTCGGCAACTTCAGCGCCACCACGCTGCTGGAGGTGCAGGTGGAGCGCGCGGAGTCCATCTCCTCGCGGGCGCAGCGGCTCCAGCAGCAGCTGTGGAACGACCTGGACCACGCGTCGTTCAGCGGCGTGCGCGTGCTGCGTGAGCTCAACCGGCGCGACGGCGACATGCGGCGCGCCCGCATGCCCGTCGTCTACGCGAGCACCATCAACTTCCACTCGCGCGAAGGCGACGCCGCTCCGGCCGGCCTGGCCCAGCACCTGCTCACCATGGGCACGGGCGGCGAGGAGATCCACAGCAGCATCCGCACGCCCCAGGTGTTCCTGGATCACCAGGTGGTGGAGGACGGCGGTGGACTCGTCCTCAACTGGGACGTGGTGGAGGAGCTGTTCCCGGCGGGGATGATCGACGCCATGTTCCAGGCCTACTCGGGCCTGGTGACGCGGCTGGCGGCGGAGCCCGCCGCGTGGACGGAGCGCACCCGGCTGCTGGTGCCTCCGGAGCAGCTGGACGTCCGCCGGGAGGCCAACGCGACGGCCGCGCCCGTGGCTCGGGGCCTGATGCACGAGCCGTTCGTGAGGGCCGCCGCGCTCCAGCCGGACCAGCCCGCGGTCATCACCTCGCGCCGCACGCTCACCTATGGCGAGCTGGACGCCGCCTCCAACCGCGTCGCGCGGTGGCTGCGCGAGCAGGGGGCAAAGCCCAACGCGCTCGTGGCCCTGGTGATGGAGAAGGGCTGGGAGCAGGTCGTCGCCGCGCTGGGCGTCCTCAAGTCCGGCGCCGCGTACGTGCCCATTGACTCGCACCTGCCTCCGGCGCGCCTGCGCTACCTCCTGGAGAACACGGGCGCCAAGCAGGTGCTCACCCAGTCCTGGCTCAAGCTGGAGCTGGCGGGCGTGGACCCCAGCGCGGTGCTGGCCATCGACGGGCCGGAGGCGCAGCGGCCGTCCGCGGACGCGCTGCCGAGCGTGCAGCGTCCGGACGACCTGGCCTACGTCATCTACACGTCCGGCTCCACGGGGCACCCCAAGGGCGTGATGATTGAACACCGGTCGGCGCTCAACACGCTGCTGGACGTCAACACGCGCTACGGCGTCGGCGCGGACAGCCGGGGCTTCGCGCTGTCCGCGATGAACTTCGACCTGTCGGTGTGGGACGTCTTCGGCCTGCTGGCCGCGGGCGGCGCGCTGGTCATCCCGGAGCCCGGCGAGCTGCGCGAGCCCGGCCGCTGGCTGCACCTGGTGCGCGAGCACCGCGTGACGGTGTGGAACAGCGTCCCGGCGCTGATGGAGATGATGGCCGACCACCTGGCGGGCCTGGGCGAGACGTGGCCCCAGCTGAAGACGGTGATGATGAGCGGCGACTGGATCCCGGTGTCGCTGCCGGAGCGCATCCACGCCGTGGCGCCGGATGCCGCCGTCTACAGCATGGGCGGCGCCACCGAGGCGGCCATCTGGTCCATCGTGTACCCCATTGGCGACGTGGACCCCGCCTGGCCCAGCATCCCCTACGGCAAGGCGATGCTGAACCAGCAGATGCTGGTGCTCGACGACGCGCTGATGCCGTGCCCCACCTGGGTGCCGGGGCAGATCTTCATCGGCGGCGTGGGCGTCGCGCGCGGCTACTGGCGC
Organism: Corallococcus sp. AB032C; assembly: GCF_003668935.1. Classification (NCBI taxonomy): domain Bacteria; kingdom Pseudomonadati; phylum Myxococcota; class Myxococcia; order Myxococcales; family Myxococcaceae; genus Corallococcus; species Corallococcus sp. AB032C. The sequence goes on from NZ_RAWP01000061.1 coordinate 18,745, forward strand.
GACGAGGAGAAGACCCGCGGAAGCTTCATCCGCCACCCGTTGACGGGCGAGCGGCTGTACCGCACGGGAGACCTGGGCCGCTTCCTGCCGTCCGGCGACATCGAGTTCCTGGGCCGCGAGGACTTCCAGGTCAAGGTCCAGGGCTTCCGCATCGAGCTGGGCGAGATTGAAAACGCGCTGCTCCAGCACCCGGGCGTGCGCGCCGCCGTCGCGTCCGCCGTGGGAGAGAAGCGGGGCAACAAGCGGCTCGTGGCCTACGTGGTGCTGGACGCGGAGGCGCCCCCAGCGCTGGACGCGCTGCGCGAGGCGCTGCGGACGAAGCTGCCGGAGTACATGGTGCCGCAGACCTTCGTGACGCTGGATTCGCTGCCGCTCAGCACGAACGGGAAGGTGGATCGCGGCGCGCTGCCGGCCCTGGAGGGCACGCAGCCGCCGAAGCAGACCGGCGTCAAGGTGCCGCCGCGCACGGAGCTGGAGAAGACGCTGGCCGGCCTCTGGGATGGGCTCTTGCCGGGGCCCGTGGGCGTCCACGACAACTTCTTCGAGGTGGGAGGCAACTCGCTGCTCGCGGTGCGGCTGATGGCGCGGCTGCGTCAGGAGGTGGGCCGGGAGCTGCCGCTGGCGACCCTCTTCGAGATGCCCACCATCGCGCTGCTCGCCGAGTCCCTGGCCGGACCGGAGGCTCCGCGGCGCGAGGGGCGTGGCGCGCTGGTGCCCATCCAGCCCGCGGGCACGCGTCCTCCGCTCTTCCTCGTGCACCCGGTGGGAGGCAGCGTCCTTTGCTACGCGGAGCTGGCGCGGAAGCTGGGGACGGATCAGCCCGTCTTCGGGCTCCAGGTGCCGCCCGGCGCGCCGGCCCGGTCCATCGAGGCCATGGCCGCGGCGTACCTGGAGGCGCTGCGCGACGTGCAGCCGCGCGGCCCGTATCACCTGGGTGGCTGGTCCATGGGCGGCGTCGTCGCCTACGAGATGGCGCGCCAGCTCCAGGCGGCAGGGGACACCGTCTCCACGCTCGCGCTCATCGACGTGCTCGTCCCGCCAGCGGGGCAGGGCGGGGACGCCATGGACGAGGCGGCGCTGATGGCGCGCTTCGCCGAGGACCTGGGCGCCCTGTCGGCCCGCCGCGTCTCGGTGGATGCCGGCGCGCTGCGGGCCCTGCCCGCGGACGCGGTGCTGGAGCGCGTGGTGGAGGACCTGCGGGCGCAGGAGGCCATTGCTCCGGAGCTCGACCGCGCGACGCTGGGGGCGCACGCGGAGGTGTTCAAGGCGAACATGCGCGCCCTCACCGCATACCAGGCCCGGCCCTACGCCGGCCGCGTCTGGTTCTGCCGGGGCGCGCAGCCCGGAGGCGCCTCGAGGCAGAACGCGGAGGCGTGGCTGCGGCTCACCTCGGGCGGCCAGCTCGTGGAGCTGGAAGGCAATCACTACACCCTGTTCAGCCACGGGCTCGACGCGCTCGTGGGCTCGCTGTCGTCCGCCCTGCGCGCCTGAGCCAGGGCTTCTGCTTCGTTCATCTCGTTTCGTTCACAAGGAGTGCAACCGTGTTTCATCGTCTGAGTCCGTGGATCCTGGGTGCGGCCCTGCTGGGCATGGCCGGCTGTTCCGATGAAGGGGAGACCGTCGACGCCTGTGTCGACAACAAGGTCCAGAAGGTCTCCGAGAAGGAGCTGTCCAAGCGGTTGAAGGACGGCGCGTACCGCGGCACGTGCGACCTGATGGAGAACCGCGTGTCGTTTGGCGACGGTTACGTGCAGTCCATCATCCACAAGAACGCGGACGGCTCCGTGAAGGCCATTGGCGTCACCGTGGATCAGGCCGCCATGGACACGCTGCCCATGCTGCCCCATCTGCCGACGAACGACGGGCAGACGTGCTGGGACATGAACAACGACGGCGTGACGGACCCGGAGAAGGAGTGCAACGGCGGCCACGAGCGCGTGCTCTGGTTCCCCAAGATGAAGGACGTCCCCTTCCAGTGGATCATGTTCAACTGGCAGGGCCGGGGCCACGGCCCCATCGGCGCGTTCGACAAGGGGCACTTCGACCTGCACTTCTTCATGCAGGACTTCGTGACGCGTAACTTCATCCGCACCGGCCCGTGCGGCGTCTACACGGACTGCAACGACTACGCGAAGGCCATCAAGGATCCGCCGGCGCCCTTCTACCCGACGGGCTTCGAGAACCAGAAGGGCGTGTCCGCGCGCATGGGCAACCACCTGGCGGACATCGCCGAGTCGCCCTTCAACGGCGAGCCCTTCACGCAGGCGTTCGTCTACGGCGCCTACGACGGCCACATCACGTACTTCGAGACCGTCGTCGAGGGCGGCTTCGCCAAGAGCAAGCCCGCCGATGACTGCCGCCCCATCAAGGCGCCTCCGGCGATGGAGGCCTCCGGCCTCTACCCGACGCGCTACTGCTTCCGGTACCGCGAGGACAAGAAGGACTACCTGATGACGCTCGAGGACTTCGAGTACCGCAACGCGCCCAACTAGTCGGTCCCCCCACGCGAGCGGCCGTGCCCCGGAGCGGATCCGGGAGCGGCCGCTCGTTGTTTCCTCTCCGCGCTGGAGCCTCACCGTGAAGAAGACATCCATCCTCCTGTCCTGGAGGCTGCCGCTGCTCCTGTCGTTGTGGGCGGCTCCGGCCGGGGCGCACTGGGGCATGCCCGACGAGGCGAGCAGCATCAGCGTGCGCCGCGGGCACGAGGACGACTGGATCATGGGTGACGCTTCCGGCGCGCTCATCTCCCGCGACCAGGGGACGAACTGGCGGTGGATCTGCCCGGAGGGCATGGGCATCGCCATCTGGCGTCCGGAGCGCTACTTCTGGCTGTCTGGCGGGGCCATCATGGCCGCCACGGGGAGCGCGCTGATCCGCTCCGACGACAGCGGCTGCTCGTGGGCGCCGCATACCTATTTCAAGGACACGTGGGTCACGGGGCTGGCGGTGCACCCGACGGACGAGCGGTTCCTGTACGTCAGCACGGGGCGGCCGTCCCTGAACAACGGGCTGTACCGCTCCGAGGACGGCGGGGAGTCCTGGGTCCAGGCGCTGGCGCCGACGCCGGGCTCCCGCTATTCCGCCATCCGCATCGCCGCGTCGGATCCGCTGCGCCTCTACGCTTCGGGCCAGGACGCGGAAGGACAGTTCCTGGCGCGCAGCGATGACGGCGGGCGCGTCTGGACGCGGCTGCCCCAACCGCTCACCGCGTTGAAGCTCCCGTATGACCTGGTGCTGCTGCGCGTGAGCGACGCGTCACCGGACGTGCTGTGGGCGAAGATCTCCGCCCAGGGGCGCGACTGGCTGCTCAAGAGCACGGACGGTGGCGTCACGCTGACGTCGGTGATGGACACCTACGAGCGCATCTCCAGCGTGGAGGCGTCCCCGGACGGGAGCACGGTCTGGGTCTCCACGACGACCCGCCTCTTCCGGGGGCAGGATGACGGGCCCTTCACGGAGCTCGCGGAGCCGAACGGGAACGCCTGCGCGCTGAAGCGGAACGGGACGCTCTATGGCTGTGGTTCGGGTTGGACGGGCGGCTGGGCGTTGGCGAAGAGCGCGGACGAGGGCACGACCTGGGAGCCGATGTTCAAGCTCGGAGATGTGCAGGGCGCGCACCTCTGTCCCGCCGCGACGCCCGTGCAGCAGCGGTGCCCGGCCCTGTGGCCGCAGCTGGCGCAGCTCTACGGCGCGGCTCCGGACGGGGGCGTGGGGCCCACGCAGGACGCCGGCCCTTCCGAGCAGCCCGTGGCGCCAGCGTCCCCGGATGGCTGCGCCGCGTCGCCGGGCCTGGTGCCGGGCGCGCTCCTGGTGCTCGCGACGGTGTGGGGGCGCCGTTCCCGAAGGGACCCGCTGGCGCGGAGCCGCAGGTCATGACGGTCTCACTGGCTCGTACGAAGCGCGCTGTCGGGGCGCGGTCCTGGCTGCTGCTCGCCCTGTCGGTGGGCGTGCTCGGGGCCTGTGGTGAGACGGACACGGGACCGCTCCATGTGCCGGAGCTGGAGTACGGCGTCGAAGCGCCGTGGCCGGTGTCCGCGCCGCTGCCGCCCGTGGGGCCCGCCGGACGGCTGATCATCACCAACAACCTGGAGGACACCCTCAGCCTGTTGGACCTGGACGGGATGGAGTCTCCCACCTGGGGAGAGCTGGCGCGCGTCCCGGTGGGGCTCAACCCGGTGGAGCTGGAGGGGCCGCACCACTCGGCCGTCTCGCCGGAGAGTGACTTCTATTACGTGGGCATCTCCAACTACGTGCCCGGCTCCGGCTCCGGACCGCACGGGACGCATGGTTCGGGGAAGGCGGATGGCTACTGCCTCAAACTGGACGCGACCACCCACGCCGTCGTGGGCTCCGCGCGCGTGGATCCCAACCCGGGCGACGTCATCCTCAGCGCGGACGGGCGGACGCTCTTCCAGACGCACTTCGACCTGCTGAAGATCGCGGAGGTGGCCCGGAGGGGAGGCACGGAGGCGGAGATGGATTCACGGATGGCCATCCTCGACGCGCGGACGATGACGCGCATGGCGATGGTGCCCGTCTGTCCCGCGCCCCACGCGGTCCGGCTGTCACTGGATGGGCGCCGTGCCTACGTCGCCTGCTGGTCGGACGAAGTGGCCATCGTGGACCTGGAGCAGGCGGACCACCCGGTGCGCCGCGTGAAGGTGGCGGCCAACACCGGCACGGCCGTGCGCCCCCTTCATCAGCCCTATGCGCTCACGGTGTCGCCCACGACGGGGGCGGTGTGGGTCAGCTCGCTCGCGAGCCGCGCGGTGCAGTACCTGGATCCGGAGACGCTCACGATGGATCCCCAGCGCACGGTGTGGCTGCAGGGCGCGCCGATGTTCGGTGCCTTCACGTCCGACGGACGCACGCTCTACATGCCGTACCAGTCGGTGGACTCCATCGCCATCATCGATGCAGCCCATCCGGAGGCGGTGCCCGGGGAGATTCCGCTGTCGCCCAGCGGCTGCCTCAACGTGCACCAGTTGATGCTGACGCCGGATGAGCGCCATGCGCTCGTGGTCTGCGAGGGCGACCACGTGGGGCCGGGCACGCTCCACGTCGTGTCGTTGGAGGAGCGGCGGGTGGTGAAGACGGTCCAGGTGGGGCTCTTCCCTGACTCGGTGGCGCTGCTGAGGAGCCGGCCATGAGGTGGCTCTGGGTGCTGGGCGCGCTGCTGGCGGGCTGTGGCGGCGCGACGCCCGCGGCGGAGTTCGGTGAGACGCTGTTCCAGGATGCCCGGCTGTCGGACAGCCAGTTCAACAGCTTCTCCTGCGCGACCTGCCACGCCACGAGCGCCACGCCCGATCCGGACCGGATGCTCGCGGGCTACCCGCTGGAGAACGTGGCGTTCCGCCAGACGTGGTGGGGCGGCTACGAGACGGACCTGCTGAGCGCGGTGAACTTCTGCTACCTGGGCTTCATGCGCGGCGTGTCCCCCCTCACGCGGGAGGACCCCAAGGCGCGGGCCCTGTACGAATACCTGGTGCGGATCAGCCCGGCCGCGGACGCACCCGCGCTGCCCTTCACGGTGGTGAAGGACATCCAGGACGTGCCGGCTGGTGATGCCGGAAGGGGAGGCGCCGTGTACCGCGCCGCCTGCCAGACGTGCCATGGGGCCACGCACACAGGGGAGGGGCGGCTGACGACGTTCGCGTCGGTGTTGCCGGAAGTGACGGACGACTACGACGCGCTCTTCCCCGGCGTTTCACGGCGGCTCGTGGTCATCGAGAAGCTGCGTCATGGCAACTTCTTCGGCGTCGGCGGCACCATGCCGCTCTACAGCCGGGAGGCCCTGTCGGACGAGGACCTGGCGGCGGTGCTCACCTTCCTGGGGTTGTGAGCCGGAAGGAGAGCACGGGGCGTCTCAGGTCCAGAGCGACTGCTCCAGCGAGTCCAGCAGCGCCGCGGCGACTTCGGGCGATGGCAGCCCGGCATCGGCGGTGAGCTCGGCGTCCAGCGGGACGGCCACCTCCGCGCGCAGCACCGCGATGGCCTGCCGCCGGGCCTCGTGGAGGGAGGCTCGCGCTTCGGTGGACAGGCCGGGCATGGCCCATGCGTCGATGTCCCAGGACAGGCCCGCGTGCCGGGTCTCGTCGTCGGCGATGCACGCCATGGCTTCACGGATCTCCGGGTCGCGCGCTTGCAGCGCCTGATGGTGTGCCACCAGCGCGCCGTAGGTCTCCCGCACGCAGCCCTCCACGGTGTTGTCGAGCAGTACTTCGCTCAAGGGCCGCAGCGGCAGGGAGGTGACGGCCGGAGGCACCGGCGTGGCGCCGAAACGGTGGGCCAGCCGCAGGGTGACTTCGGTGTGCCGCACCTCGTCCTCCGCGCTGGCGAGCGCCGCGTCCTGCAACTCACCGCTCGCGCCATGCAGGGCCAGTTCATCGCGCAGGCGCAGGAAGGCATGGATGGCGGCGGCCTCCAGCCGGGCTGCGTTCGCGAAGTAGCCGCCCCTGGCGTCCTCGCAGTCCCCAGCCCGGCCGCGCTGGAGTCCCACGGGCCTGCGGCCTACGACGCAGTCGGGCGTGCCTTCCTTGAGAGGGAACGTGCCTTCCTCCGTCACGACACCGGACGGCGTGACCTTCAGGTCGTGCCGGGTTTCGTACACGTTCGTTTCACAGTCGTAGTCTTGGATGCTGACGACGCTGAAGGTCCCGTCCGGAAGGGCCCGCACCTTCCCGCGCTCGTAGGCAGGGTGGCTGCACAGGGCGTAGCCCGAGGCGTAGGCCAGGAGCGCGGCCTCCTCCGGGGTGTCGATGCCGCCGAGCAGGGCCCGGACGGCGTCCGCGGTTGTGTACGTCGTCACCTCGTCGCCGCGGGTCGTGACGAGGAAGCTCTTGAAGCACTCGATGCTGTAACCACAAATCCTCGGGAAGCCTTGAGCGATGCTCAGCGCATCGAGCTGGTCCAGGCACGCCTGGGGATCCGTCGCCGTCGCGCAGGGTTCGCCCTCCGACGAAATGAGCTGGGCGTCCGGGGGCGAAGAGGGAGGGTACCGGTGGATGATGGTTCGCAGCTGGAGCACATCCGGAGCCGGGGCAATCGTCAATCCGGTGAGGACTGGCAAGCCGTTCACGCAGGAGACGTCCGAGTGCTGGCTCAGGTCGATGGGTTCGGGCTTCGTGGGCCCTGGCTTCGAGGGCTCTGGCTTCGTGGGCTCTGGCTTCGGCGAAGGCTCCACGACGGGTTCTCCCTGACATCCCGTGAGCAGCAGGGGCGTGGCCAGAGAGACCCGCAGAGCACGGGAGAAGAGAAGCCGCAGCCGATCCACGTTCATGGTTCCCTCAAGGGCGATGCGCGGCCACCGGGCCCGCTCCACTTGGACACGCGACCCCGGTGGTTTGGGACATGGCCCGGCTCAGGCCCAGAGTTCCTGCTCCAGCGAGTCCAACAACGCCAGTGCCACCTCCGGTGAAGGCAGCCCGGCCTCCGCGGAGAGGCGCGCGTCCAGCGGCACGGTCATCTCCGCGCGAAGCACGGCCAGGGCCTGGCGCCGGGCCTCCCGAAGGGCGGAGCGGTCCTCCTCGGACAGCCTGGGCGCGGCCCATGCGTCGATGTCCCAGGACAGGCCCGCGTGGCGCGTTTCATCCTCGGCGATTTGAACCATGGCCTCGCGGATCTCCGCGTCCTCCGCGTGCAGCGCCTGATGGTGGGCCAGCAGCGCGCTGTAGGTCTCCCGCACGCACCCCTCCACGACGTTGTCGAGCAGCACCTCGCGCAAGGACCTCAACGGCACGTCGGCCACGGAGGGCACGGGAGGCACGGCCCCGAAGCGCAGCGCGATCCGGGTGGTCACCTCCGCGTGCCGGACCTCGTCCTCCGCGCTGGCGAGCGCCGCGTCCTGCAAGTCGGAGCCCGCGCCGTACAGCGCCAACTCCTCGCGCATCCGGAGGAAGGCATGGACGGACGCGGCCTCCAGCCGGGCGGCATTGGCGAACCAGGCGCCCCGGGCGTCCTCGCAGTCCTCAGCCTGTGCCTCCTGGAGTCCCACGGGCCTTCTGCCGGGATAGCAGCCCGTATCGCCGATCTTGACCCTGAAGGATTTGTACTCGACCACTTCTCCCGAGGACGAGATCCGCACCGGCTTCCGAGACAACCATTCCTGCTTCTCGTCACAATCATGGCCCTGCTCCACCAGGACCGTGAAGCCCTCGTCGGGATTGACGCCGACCGATGACGGGAACTCGGTGGAGGGGCAGACAGCGTGGCCGGCCGCGAAGGCCAGGAGTGCGGCCTCCTCCTCCCGGTCGATGGTGCCCAGCACCTGCCTGATCGAATCCCTCGTCCTGTAGCTCCTCACGTCATCGCCCCGGGTGGTCACCACGTAATGGGCAGTACACGTCGAAAGGGCGCCGCCAAGACACTCACCTCCAAAGCCTTCCATGCCTCCGTTGTCCTGCGACTGGAGGGCTTCCCCACAGGCCTCCTTGTTGACGGCCGTCTCGCAAGCGTTTCCCGTGGTGAAGACGGACTGGAAGCCAGGGATTCGCTTCCGCTCGACACGGACTGGCTGCCCTCCACCAGGTCGCCGGGGCTGTGACGTGTCGGCGACGAACTCCCAGGTGTACGAATGCCGCCTCAACTCGACGAAGTCCGGCACAGGCACCATCCACGCCCTGTCGATCCCGGGGACGGCGTTGAAGAAGGGGTACCCCTCCCTCGGAGGAGCCTCCACGCACCGGATCCGTCGGTAGTTCGTCGCCAGCCGGCCAGCGGGCACGTCCGGCTTTACGTGCCGTTCGCCGTGGCAACCGGCAATCACAAGCGGCGTGGCCAGTGATGCCTTCAAGGCCCTGGCGAACAACCGCCGCAATCGCTCCGCATTCAATGGCAACCTCCGTGTCGGCAGCCCGGCCTCTGCGCTGTCCACAAACCCTATCAAGCCGGTTCGGCAACGTGCCAAGGAAAGGCAGACGGGCGATGCACGCCGCGAAGCGCGCATCGCCCGTGGGACTTCACATCAACAGCGCAGGCCTTACGCCCCCGCGTACTTGCGGCGGAACTCGTGGATCTCCGCCAGCCGGAACGTGCCCGGCTCCGGGGCAATCGCCTCCGGCGCGTCGTAGGGCAGGTTCATCAGCCGCTCGTACTCCTCCACCGACACGCGCTCGCGCTTCGCCAGCACCGTGTCCAGGTCCGCGCGGGCCATGCGCTCCGCGGCCTTCTCACCCACGACACCGGTGTAGAACTCCGCGCAGGAACCGCTGCCGTAGGACAACAGGCCAATCCGCTGGCCCGCCAGCGCCGCGCCCTCCGCGTGCAGCTGGCCCGCGAGCGCCAGGTACAGCGACGCCGTGTAGACGTTGCCCACCCGCGCGTTCAGCCCCAGCGACTTCGCCACCTGCGCGTCGTAGCTGGCCTGCGACTTCGCCGCCTCGTCGCGCGCCTCGGGCGTGGCCGGCCCGTTGGCCGAGTCCTCCAGGTCGCACAGCCGCACCTGCGCGTGCGCCTTGCGCGCCATCTTGCAGAAGGGCACGTGGTAGAGGATGCGCGCCAGCTGCTCGCTGGGCAGCTTCGAGTCCCACCGCACCAGCCCCTGCTCCATGGCGCGCTCTCGCCAGCCCCGGTACGCGCCCGCCATGGCGTCCAGGTAGCAGGTGATGGAGTAGTGCCCGTCCACCAGCGCCTCGCGCCGGCCCACCGGCCGCCAGAAGTCGTACACGTCCGCGGTGCTCACGCCGTTGAGCCCCACGTCCACCGCCAGCAGGTCCGGCGTCTCCGACACCAGCAGCGCCACCGCGCCGCCGCCCTGCGTGGGCTCGCCCGCCGTCTTCAGGCCGTAGCGCGCGATGTCCGTGCACACCACCAGCGCGGAGCGGCCCGCCGCCGCGCCGGACGCAATCCACTCCACCGCCGCCATCAGACCCGCCGTGCCGCCGTAGCACGCGTGCTGCGAGTCGAACGTGCGCATGCCGCGCGGCAGCTTCAGCAGGCCGTGCACGTGCGACGCGATGGGCTTGGAATGGTCAACGCCCGTCTCCGTGCCCACCACCAGCATGCCCAGCTTGGAGGTGTCCACGCCCTGCTGCTGGATGAGCCGAGCGGCCGCCGTGGCCGCCAGCGACACGGAGTCCTCGCCCGGGTCGTTGACCGCCATCTCCTTCGCGCCCAGGCCCGCGGTGAACTTCGCCGGGTCCACGCCGCGCGCCCGCGCCAGGTCCTCGATGTCCACGTACCGCCGGGGGACCGCCACCGCCAGCGCTTCGATTCCAACCCGCTTCTTCATGGGGAACTCCTCAAGTCAAAAGGTCGCGAATCCAGACGGCCTCACGCCGCCGGGGGCACCAGCACCAGCCGGCCCGCCACTTCCCGGTTCTCCAGCCGGAAGTGCGCGCGGCCCGCGTCCGCCAGCGCCACCTCTTCCGACACGAAGGGACGGACGAGGCCCTTGGCCGTCAGCCGCAGCGACTCGTCCAGCTCCTCGCGCGTGGTCGCGTACGCGCCAAGAATCTCCAGCTCCTTCACGATGACCAGGCCCGGGTTGAGGTTCACCACCCCGGACTCCAGGTTGCCCACCACCACCACGCGTCCACCGGGCGCCATGGCCTTGAGCGTCTGATCAAAGGTGGCGCTGCCGACGATCTCCACCGCCACGTCCACACCCTGGCCCTGCGTGCGCTTGCGCGCCTCCGACCCGAAGTCCAGGCCGCGCGAGACAATCACCTCGTCCGCGCCGGCCTCCTTGAGGGCCGAGACCTTCGCCTCTCCGGACGTGATGGCGATGACACGCGCCCCGTCCACCTTGGCCAGCTGCACGGCCGCCAGGCCCACGCCGCCGCTGGCGCCGGTGATGAGGACCGTCTCACCGGCCTTCACCTTCGCCCGCGTGCGCAGCGTGTGCACGGCGGTGCCCAGGGTGCAGCACACCGTCGCGGCCACCGCCCAGGGCAGGTCGGACGGCACGCGGCCGAGGCCTCGCACCGGGGCCACCATGAACTGCGCGTAGCCGCCCTGGAGCTCCTCGCCGAAGAAGCGATTGTCCGTCTTGCACAGGCTGTTGCGGCCGGAGAGGCACAGCGCGCACTCGCCGCAGGACATGCGCTGCAGCGTCGCCGCGCGGTCGCCCACCTTCCAGCCCACCGTGTCCGGGCCCACCTCCACCACCTCGCCCGCGGCCTCGTGCCCCAGGATGGCGGGTACGTGCGTGCGGGGCAGGTTGCCGCGGCGGTTGATGACGTCGTGGTAGCAGACGCCGCACGCGTGGACCTTCAGCAGCACCTCGCCCTTGCCCGGCCGGGGCACCGGCACGGTCTCCAGACGCAGGTTCTCTGCACTCCCGAACTGGCGAAGAACGACGGCTTCCATGCGGTGCCTCTTTTCCGTGTTGCTTGAAGATTGGGGGAGATGTGCTTCAGCCGCCGACGAGCGCGTCGCGCAGGTTGCGGGGGTCCAGCGCACGGATGGCCGACACCGTGCGCGCGTCCGGAAGGGAGGTGACGGGCAGCGCGTCCGGCACCGCGAACTCGAAGCCGGTCCGCTCTGCGATGCCGTCCACCGTGGCCCAGGGGTGACGCGCCAACAGCCGCGCCCCACGGGGTCCGCCCAGCTCATACGTGCCCAGGTCGGAGATGAGCCGCACCGGACGGCTGGGGTCGCGCGTCGTGGCCACCTGGACCTGGGGGACGAGGTTGCGGCGCGACTGCCGGGGCACCAGCAGCACCGGGTTCTTCACCCACTGGCGCAGCGTGGCCGCGCCAGCGACGCCGGGGAACTTGGTGCGCGGCTTCTCCAAGGTGCCGGACGCCGACATGTTGGTGCGGCCCGCCGGATCCACCTCGGCCGCGCCGAAGAACACGGTGTCCACCCGGCCGCGCCGGGCGTGGTCGAACAGGTCCGCGATGCTCACCTCCGCGGATCGGCCGTCCAGGTAGCGCAGGTCCTCGGACGACGGGTACAGCTCCGGCAGCTCAGGGTCCAACGAACCGACGCACGCCAGGTACGTCAGCCCCGGCGCATGCGTGGCCCTGGCCACCGCGATGGCCAGGATGACCAGCGGCGACGCCACGCCCGTGGCCACCACCGAGCCGTCTTCAATCTCCCGCGCCAGCAGCGACACCACCGCCTCCGCGGGCGTCGCGTCCACCGTCGTCGTCATCATGCCGCGCTCCGGGTCGCGCGCAGCGACATGAGGAAGCCTTTCGCGTCGCCCGCATCCGCCGCGGCCAGGTAGGCCGCGAGCATCGCGTCGTCATGCGGGTACTTGCCCAGACAGCCCGTGGGCAGCGCACCGCCGGGGGCGAGCACCACGCGCTCCACCTGGAAGGCGGGGATGGTGACGCGCGACAGCTTCGGCACGCGCTCCTCCACCGTGGCGATGATCCGCTTCGCCGCGCCCGCGACGAGCAGGTCCGTGGTGGGGTCTTCAATCAGCAGGTTGCCCTTGTCGTCCGCCGCCCGAGCGTGGATGAGCGCCACGTCCGGGTAGTACGCGGGCTCCACCGGCACGCGGCGGCCCGTGAACGGATCCTCCACCGTGCGCGGCGCGTCCACCTCCGCCAGCTCCGACACGTCCGCGTCCGGCGCGGGGATGAAGGGCAGCCCCATGGACGCCGCGCGCAGCCGCTGCACCACGCGGTAGCCGTCGTGCTCGCGCCATTCGATTTCGCCCGCCTCGATGGCCCGCTTGAGGCAGGGCAGGGGACGCACGCGGTTCTCCAGCACCAGCGCGCCGAAGGGCAGCTCCACGCGCTTGAGGCACCCGCCCGCGACCAGGAACTCCGCCGGCAACGGGTTGGGCAGGGAGATGAGCTGCAGGCCGCGCTTCTCCTGCGCCACCAGCTCCAGCACCAACGCCATGGGCGCGCGGCCCAGCATGAACCCGCCGGCCGCGATCGACGCGCCGTCCGGGATGGAGGCCACCGCCTCCGACAGGGAACTCCAACGGGCGCGGTTCACTGGGGCTCTCCTCCAGAACCGGAGCTGGAACCGGAAGCGGCGCGCGGCACCATGCGCAGCGCGGGCGCGTCTTCAGCCGAAGGGGCCGGGGCGCTCACGGCCGAAGCGGCGGAGGGAAAGAGCAGCTCCACCATGCCGTCGGCGATCTGCTCCTCGGTGAGGCGCCCGTCCGGTTTGAACCACTTGTAGACCCAGAGGATCATCCCCAGGAACGAGAACGCCGCCACCGTGGGGTCCACCACGCCGCGCAGGCGGCCCAGGCGGTTGGCCTCCGCGAACGCATCCTCCAGGAAGCGCACGTAGCGCTTCTTGCGCCGGTCGATGTACTCGCGAGCTTCACCGGTGAGCGTGGCGTGCTCGTGGAGGATGATGATGACCTCCTTGCTGCGGCCGCTCGTCACCAGGTGGATGTTCTGCCGCATGCACTGGCGCAGCCGCTCCACCGGATCCGCCACGTCCTGAACGGGCCCGAGGACCTGCTCCTCGAACACGTCCATGCCGTAGTTCATGATGGCGAAGAGCAGCTGCTCCTTGTTCTGGATGTGGTGGTAGAGCCCCGCCTTGGTCATCCGGCACGCGGCGGCGATCTCCTGCATCGACGTGCCCTCGTAGCCGCGCTCGCAGATGAGCCGCGCCGCCGTCTCCAGGATGGCCCTGTACCGCTCGCCCTCGTCCGGTTTGCGCCCCGTGGGTGTCATGCGTGCCTTCCCTTGCCGGCCTGCTTGCTCCCGCCGGGCTGAAACCACCTACCGACCGGTAGGTCACTTCACCTACCGACCGGTAGGTAGCACTCGGCAACGCGCTTCGTCAACGGGCAAGTACCGGAGGGCTGGTGGGACAAATGCTTTTGGAAACAAGGACTTGGGACCACCCAACGGGTTAGGTTGCGGGCCTCCCATGCGGTCCACGCTCCTGCCCATCCTCCTCTTGTGCGCCGCGCTGGCGAGCGTGGGGGTGGGGGTCTGGACCCTGGTGAAGCGCAGCCGGACGACCCTGGTGGAGCAGTTCGCGGGGGACCGGCAGAAGCAGTTGGACGAGGCCGTGGGCGGCGTCACGGACTCGCTGGAGGAGGTGGGCAAGAACCTGCGCTTCGCCGGTGAGCTGATGTCCCAGCCGGGGACCCTGGCGGAGCACCGGCGGGAGCTGCGCGCGCTGCTGGAGGCAGTGGGTCAGTACAAGGCCATCGCGGCGTACGACGGCGACGGCGCGGAGCGGCTGCTGCTGTTGGATCGCAAGCCGGACGCGCAGGTGTCGCGCGAGGGGCTGGTGGCGGAGATGGCCGACACGGCGCGCCGCGCGTTGCAGCGTCCGCCGGGCGACCTCACCACGTCGCCCAGCCTGGACGCGGCCAACGGCGGCTGGCTGCGCATCCTGGCCACGGCGCTGCCCGCGACGGACGGCAAGCCCGAGGGCGCGGTGGCGGTGCTGGTGGACACGGAGTCGTTCTTCGCGCCGCTGCGCATCGTCACGTCGGACCTGGAGGCTCGGATGCTGCTCGTGGGCACGCACGGCCAGCCCACGCCCGCGAGCGACCCGGCCCTGACGGAGTGGTTCGGCCGCGCGAGCCAGAAGGACTCGGGCGTGCCGGGCTTCGCGTTCCTGGTGTCCCGGCTGAAGGCGGGCGCGCGCGGCATGCTGCCCCTGTCCGAACTGGAGGCGGAGCGGCTGGGGCTGGGGCGCGCGGAGGTGGTGGCCGTCTACACGCCCATCCGCATGCGCGGCGGCAGTCACTGGGCGGTGGCGACGCTGGTGTCCACCGCGGCGCTGCGTTCGCATGAGCAGTCGCTGGTGGTGCGGCTGTTGGGCGCGGGCGCGCTGGTGGCGTTCTTCCTGGTGGCCTTCGCGGTGTACGTGGTGCTGGCGCGGCGGCGCGCGGTGGCGCTGATGGAGAGCCGCCGGCACGCGGCCCAGCTCGCCGCGCTCCATGATCGGACGCGGAAGATCCTCGACCATCTGCCCACGGGCGTCCTCGCGCTGACGGAGGACGGGCGGATCAGCGCCGTCAACCAGGCCCTGCGCTCGCGCGTGCCCGGCAATGTGACAGGTGCTCCGCTGGCGTCCGCGTTTCCCGGGGCGCCGGAGCCGGTGGTGGAGCGGCTGTCAGCGTTGGTGGCGTCCGCGCGGCGGGAGGACCGGCCGCTGAGCCTGTTGGGCGAACCGCTGGCGCTCTTCGGTGAAGAGGGCACGTACAACCTGCACGCGGTGCCGCTGACCGCGGAGGATCCGAAGGAGGAGACGCGCGCGCTGCTGGTGGTGGAGGACCTGAGCGACGTGCGCGCGCTGGAGACGCAGCTGTTGCGCGCGGAGAAGCTGGCCACGGTGGGCGTGCTGGCGGCGGGCATCGCGCATGAGATCGGCACGCCGCTGGGCGTGGTGCGCGGCCGGGCGGAGTACGTGCAGAGCAAGCTGGGTCCGTCGCATCCTCAAGGGCCGGGGCTGGGCGTCATCGTCGAGCAGATCGACCGGGTGAGCCGCACGCTGCGCCAGCTGCTGGACTTCTCCCGCCTGCAGCCCGCGATGGTGCGGCCGGTGGCGCTGGGGCCGCTCGCCCGGAGCGTGCACGAGCTGTTGCAGGTGGAGGCGGAGCGGCGGCGGGTGAGCTTGAGCGTGGACGTGCCGGAGTCGGTGCCGGCGCTGGCGGCCGACTCGGATCAGCTCCAGCAGGTGCTGCTCAACCTCACGCTCAACGCCTGCGATGCGTGCAGCGAGGGCGGCACGGTGGAGGTCTCGGCTTCCGCGCTGGCGGGCCCGGAGGAAGGCACGTGGGGCCTGGTCGCGCTCACCGTGCGCGACGACGGGTGCGGGATTCCCAAGGAGCGCCTCAACCAGGTGTTTGATCCGTTCTTCACCACGAAGAAGCGTGGTCAGGGCACGGGGCTGGGGCTGACGATGGTGGCCCACGTCGTGCGCAACCACGGCGGACGGGTGGAGCTGGAGAGCACGCCGGGGCAGGGCACCCGCGTCACCGTGCTGTGGCCGGTGGCGCGCGCTGTCCCAGAGGAACGAAATGCCGAGCGACTTGCCGTCTGACGCGCGCATCCTCGTGGTGGACGACCACGTGGAGATGGGGCGCATGCTCCAGGAGCCGCTGGCCGACGCGGGCTGGACGGTGGACCTGGCCACCGGAGGGCAGGAGGCGCTGACGCTCATCCGCTCGCGCGTGTACGACGCGGTGCTGACCGACCTGCGCATGGAGAAGGTGGACGGCCTGGACGTGCTGGACGCCGCCCGCGCGGTGGACCCGGAGCTGCCCGTGCTGCTGATGACGGCCTTCGGCGGCGTGGAGAGCGCGGTGGAGGCGATGCGCCGGGGCGCGTACCACTACTTCACCAAGCCCTTCCGCCTGGACGAGGTGCGGCTGTACCTGGGCCGCGCGCTGGAGGACCGCCGGCTGCGCGCGGAGCACCGTGCGCTGAAGCAGGCGTCGCAGGAGCGCTCCGGCCTGGGCGCGCTGGTGGGCAAGAGCGCGCCCATGCGCGGGCTGTACGAACTCATCGACCGGGTGGCGCACGCGGCGGCCCCGGTGCTGCTCCGGGGCGAGAGCGGCAGCGGCAAGGAGCTGGTGGCCCGCGCGCTCCATGTCGAGGGCCCTCGCGCGTCCAACCCCTTCGTGGCCGTCAACTGCACCGCGCTACCGGGGCCGCTGCTGGAGAGCGAGCTGTTCGGCCACGTGAAGGGCGCCTTCACCGGAGCCACGTCCGTGCGGCGCGGCCTGTTCGTGGAGGCGCACGGCGGCACGTTGTTCCTGGACGAGATTGGCGACATGCCCACGGAGCTCCAGGCGCGGCTGTTGCGCATCCTGGAGGACGGCGAGGTGCGCGCGGTGGGCTCGGACGCCAGCCGCACGGTGGATGTTCGCGTGGTGGCCGCCACGCACCAGGACCTGGAGGCGCGCGTGAGGGAAGGGCGCTTCCGCGCGGACCTCTTCTACCGGCTCAACGTCGTCACGCTGCGGGTGCCCTCGCTGAAGGAGCGCCGGGAGGACATCCCGCAGCTGGTGGAGCACTTCACCGCCCGCTCTCGAGCGCGCAACCCGCGCTCCCGCGTGACGTCGCTGTCACCGGAGGTGGTGGCCGCGCTGGGTGCCATGCCCTGGCCGGGCAATGTGCGCGAGCTGGAGAACCTGGTGGAGCGGCTGGTGGTGCTCGTCCCTCGGGAGACGGTGACGCTGGAGGACCTGCGGCCCCACGCGCCGGTGCCCTCGGCGGAGGAGGCCACGCCCTTCGCCCAGGCTCGGGAGGGCGTGTGGACCCTGCGCAAATTGGAGGGGGAGTACATCCACTGGATGGTCCAGCACTGCGGCGGGAACAAGACCCGCGCCGCGGAGCTGCTGGGCATCGATGTGTCCACCATCCATCGCCGCGAGCGGGAGCGGTGAGCGGGCTGTCTCCTCGCGCGGGCTGACAGCCGGGCG
Organism: Corallococcus sp. AB032C; assembly: GCF_003668935.1. NCBI lineage: Bacteria > Pseudomonadati > Myxococcota > Myxococcia > Myxococcales > Myxococcaceae > Corallococcus > Corallococcus sp. AB032C. The sequence continues at coordinate 36,056 of NZ_RAWP01000061.1, forward strand.
GCCGGACGAACGTCCGTGAAAGAGCCTTCGCCGGGTTGCCGCACGGGCAGCGGGGGCCCATGGAATGGGCATGCCCACGCCTCGCCCCGCCGGGACCGAAGTGTCGTGGAAGCTGCTCTTCCTCGCCTTCGCCGCCGTCGTGGGCAGCTTCTTCGTGACCAGTTGGATCGTCCAGCGATCGTCCGGGGTCATCAGCGATCTCTCCAATAAGATCATCTACAACTCTGCGCCGAGCATCGAGCACCTCGCGCTCGTCCGCAGGGCCGTGCTGGAGGCCGAGCTGGTCCTCGCCCGGTTCATCAATGAGCCGACGCACCGGGGGGAGCTGGACCGGGAGCTGGAGACGGCCCTGTCGGAGGCGAGGGCGGGCATCAGCGAGTACCTGGACCTGACGGCGCTCCCGGGCGAGCAGGCGGTGAGGCGGGACGTGCAGGAGTCCTGGTCGCGCTTCGAAGCCGCGGTCAAGCAGGCCCGCACGGACGCGGCATCCATGCGGGAGGGGGCGGAGGGGGCGCTGTTCGAACAACAAGTCGAACCTCCGGGCCGGCACCTCCTTGAGGACATCACGCGCTCCATCGAATGGAACGCGGTCCGGGGACGGGAGCTGGCGGAGCGCATCCGTGAAGCGCGCCGCGAAGCCGTGTGGCTGAGCACGAGCCTCCACGCCGTGTGCGGCATCCTGGCCGGGGTCGTGGCGTGGTTGCTCCATCGCGAACTGCAAGGACGCCGCGCGCTCGCGGACGCGCACACGAAGTTCGTCGAAGCGCGAGCGGAGGAGCTGGAGCAGTTCGCGGGCCGCGTCGCGCACGACATCCGCAACCCGCTGTCATCGGCCCGGATGGCCGCCGAGCTCGGCTTGCGCAAGTCCCCGGATGAATCCTCCCGCGCGCCCTTCAAGCGCGTCATCCGGAGCCTCTCGCGGGCGGATGCCATCACTGGCGCGCTCCTGGACTTCGCCCGCTCCGGAGCCCGGCCGGATCCCGGTGCCCGGGCCGAACCCCGGGCGATCATCGCCGACCTGCTGGGCGGCTTCGCGGCGGAGACGGAGCAGGCCGGCATCGAGCTGCGTCACGAGCCCGTTCCGCCGGTCCTGGTGGCTTGCAGCACCGGCGTCTACCTGAGCCTGCTCGGCAACCTGATCCGCAACGCCATCAAGTACATGGGCGATGCGACGACCCGGCGGGTCACCCTCCGCGTGGAGGACACGGGGGCCTTCATTCGCACCCGCGTCAGCGACACGGGGCCGGGCATCACGCCGGAGCTCCTGCCCTCCCTGTTCGAGCCGTACTTCCGCGTCAAGGGGAGCAGCGCCATCGCCGAAGGGCTCGGGCTGGGGCTCGCGACCGTCAAGAAGCTGGTGGAAGGGCACGGGGGCCGGGTGGGTGTCACGTCCACGCGCGGGAAGGGGAGCACGTTCTGGTTCGAGCTTCCGCGGGCGGGCTCCTCCTCCTGGGACGTCCCCCCGCCGCCGCACGACGCTCCAGGCACGAGCCCCCTGAACTAGGCCCGCGTGGCAATCCGCCAGCCCCCCGTGGCGGATTGCCACGGTCCACGGGTGATCACTCGGTGGCCCAGGGGGACGGTGGTTCCGGCATGTAGCTTGCTGTGACGTGGGACCGTGGTGTCCCTGCGCACAACCCGGGCCTTGCTGCTCGGTGCGGATGAGTCCCTGGCCTCGCTTCTGGCGGACGTGCTGGGCGACCTGGGCATCGCCCTGTTTCTGGACGCGGGGGACGCGGCCCGGCCGGACCTGGTGCTGGCGCACGTGGAGCGCGGGGAGGCCATCCTCCCGGTGATGACGCGCGCGCGGGACTGCGCCGCCGCCGCGCCCGTCGTCGTCCTCCTGCCCTTCGCGGACGAGCGCCTGGTGTCCCACGCCCTGTGTCAGGGGGCCCGGGCATGTTTCGCGCTGGGCAGCCCGCTCGATGAGCTTCGCGCCCTCCTGCGCTCGCACTTTCCTCTGTTGGAGACCACCCATGGGTGAACCGATGGCCGTCGTCACCGTGCTGCGTCCCGTTGTCCCCTTGCGTGAAGTGGAGCGCCGACCGGTGGCTCCGGTGTCGGACGCGGGGGAGCCCTCCCTCTTCCAGGCCGGCCAGGTCCGCGTCACCGCCGAGCGGCTCGTCGTGGGTGGCCAGAGCTGGGCGCTGCGCGACGTTATCCGGGTGGAGACCTCGCGCCGCACCCCGAAGGTGTGGCCCTACCTGCTCGCGGTGGGGCTGGCCGGGGCGCTGGGGCTGCCGCTGCTGTCCTGGCTGTCCGTCAGCGTGACGGCGCTGAGGGGCGCGTACGAGGCGGGGCTCGTCCTCACCGCCCTGGGCCTCTTCACGTCCATGGCCGCGCTGCTCGTCGTGGAGGACACCCACTACCTGGTGCTGGGGCTGCCGGGCGGCTCGCGCCGCGTCTTCGGCAGCCACGACGCCCAGCTCATCGCACGGCTTGCGGGGACGGTGCGGGCCGCGTGTCAGCGGCCGTGAGCTGCTCGCGCACCCGCGCGACGATCTCATAGGAGCGCAGCCTCGCGGCGTGGTCGAAAATCTGCGCGGTCACCATCAGCTCGTCGGCCCCCGTCTGCTCCAGGAGGGACTGGAGGCCGTCGCGCACGCTGTCCGGTGAGCCCACCACGGTGCACGCCAGCATGTGTTCGATCTCCGCCAGCTCCATCTCGTTGAGCTGACCGTCCATGCTGTCCACCGGCGGCAAGAGCGGGCCCGGCCGGCCCCGGCGCAGGTTGATGAAGGCCTGGAGCAGCGACGTGAAGAGGCGCTGCCCCTCCTTGTCCGTGTCCGCGGCGAAGACGTTCACGCCGATCATCGCGTACGGCTTCTGGAGCACGTCCGACGGGCGGAACTGCGTGCGGTACAGGTGCAGCGCGCTCATCATCTGCGCGGGCGCGAAGTGCGACGCGAACGCGAAGGGCAACCCCAGGGCCGCGGCCAGCTGCGCGCTGAAGGTGCTGGAGCCCAACAGCCACAGCGGCACGTGCAGGCCCGCGCCCGGCACCGCGCGCACGGCCTGCCCCGGCGTGGGGTCCTTGAAGTAGTTCTGCAGCTCCACCACGTCCTGCGGGAAGCTGTCCGCGCCCCCCAGGCCGCGGCGCAGGGCGGCGGAGGTGCGCTGATCCGTCCCCGGCGCGCGGCCCAGGCCCAGGTCGATGCGGCCGGGGTAGAGCGTCTCCAGGGTGCCGAACTGCTCCGCGATGATGAGCGGCGCGTGGTTGGGCAGCATGACGCCGCCCGCGCCCACGCGAATCGTCTTCGTGCCCCCCGCCACGTACCCGATGACCACCGACGTGGCCGCGCTGGCGATGCCCGTCATGTTGTGGTGCTCGGCCAGCCAGAAGCGCTTGTAGCCCAGGCCTTCCGCGTGGCGGGCCAGGTCCAGGCTGTTGTGGAGGGCGAGGCCGGCGTCGCCCCCGGAGATGACGGGGGACAGGTCGAGGACGGAGAAGGGGATCATCGGGGGGACCCTCGCGCCACGGGGGGCGGAAAAGCCCTTCGATAGCCAGGGCCCCTTGGGTTTTCACGCCATTGACGCACCGCTCGGGCGCTCGGGCCCTCCGGACTGCCAGGCGGAGGCCATCCCACCCATCAGCCTGGCTTGTCGCCAGGCGCGCCCGGGGGGGCCAATGCCTTCGAAGCTGTCCGACTGTCGGACAGGTTTGCGGGCGGTCGCGCCCGGGGGCTGCTTTCAGTCGTGCTTGGAGGCTGGCTTCGGCTCCGACTTCGCTCGAACCAGCGCGGCGTGCGCGCGGTCCAGGGTGCCGTGTGGATCCTCCTCGCCCTGCACCGTCACGGCGATGGACACGCACGCGGGCTGGCCGGGCACGTCATGGAGCTGCTGGCGCGCGGCCTCCGCGCCCACGGCGTCCGCCCCGGGCAGCGCGAGCAGGAGGGTGTCCCCCGTCCAGCGCACCACGAAGCCCGGTGGAGGACAGAGGCCCTCCGCGCGCCGGGCCAGCTCGCGCAGCGCCGCGTCGCCCGCGTCGTAGCCGCGCGTGCGGTTGACGGCGCCCAGCTCCACCAGGTCCACCAGGAGCAGGCTGGTGGGCAGGCCCTCGCGGCGGCAGCGGCCAATCTCCTTGGCCAGCCGCTCCTCGCCCACGCGCCGGGTGTCCAGCCCCGTGAGCGCGTCCTGGCGCAACAGCCGCTCGCGCTTGCCCTTCAGGTCGGCGCCGATGCCCAGGTCCATCAGCGACAGGAGCTGCGCGATGCCACCGGGCACCAGGAAGGGCCTCGCCACCCAGCGCACCACGCGCGGACGGGGCCGCTCCAGCGACAGCGTCAGGTGCAGCCCGCGCGAGCTCTCCGCCGCCAGGTCCAGCTGCCGCAGCGTGCCGCCGGGGTCCGCGGTCAGGCTCGCGATGTGCTGGCACAGCGAATCGAAGGCCATGCCCGACAGCCGGTCCTCCGGCAGTCCCAGGAACTCCGCCAGCGCCGCGTTGGCGGCGAAGGGCTTGCGGCCCGGCGCCACCACCAGCACCGGCACCTCCAGGGCGCTCACCGCCTCGCGCACCAGCGCCAGCGCCGCCGCCTCGTTGAGCACCGGCTCCGCCGCACGCCGGGGATGCGGCAATGCGGGGGCCGCCCGTCCCCGCGCCGCGGTGTGCTCCAGGTTCTCCGCCACGCGGCCCGCCAGCTCCCGCAGCGCCGCCAGGTCCTCCGGGCCCAGCATCAGCGGACGCGTGTCGATGACGCACAGCGAGCCCAGCACGTCCCCACTGGAGGTGATGAGCGGCGCGCCCGCGTAGCTGCCGACGATGCCGTCCCGCACCAGCGGGTTGTCCCGGAACACCGGGTGGCGCGTGGCGTCCGGCACCACCAGTGCTTCGCGGCCCTGCACCACGTGGTGGCAGAAGGACCAGTCGCGCGGCGTGCCCCGGTCCTTCGCGAGCGCCGGGGGCAGCCCCACGTGCGCCTTGAACCACTGCTTGTCCCCCAGCACCAGCGTCAGCAGCGCGACGGGCACCCCGAAGGCCTGCGCCACCTCCGTCACCAGCTCCTGAAGCTCCTTGTCGGGCAGGTTCGGGTCCACCAGCTTCAACTCGTCGATGCGCGCGAGCCGCCGCTTCTCATCGTCCGTGTTGAGCTCCAGCTGGCCGTGGCCCGCGAGCTGGCCCGCGAGCGCGCGCCGCACGCCGTCGCGCATCGCCTCCGGCCCCGCGCGCCGGCTGAGCAGCGCGTGGATGCCCAGCGCGTCCTTGAGCTGCCACGCGCGCACGCGCAGCTCGTCGAACGCCGTCACCACCATCACCGCGGTGTGGCGCGCATCCGAGCGGCCTCGCAGCCACGCCAGCAACGCGAACCCATCCACCCGGGGCAGCGCCAGGTCCGTCACCAGCAGCGTGGGCGAGCCGCGCTGGCGCACCAGCTCCTGGGCCTCCGCGCCATCGCGCGCCACCACGCCCTCCAGCCCCTCTTGTTGCGCGAGCGCGATCAGTCCCGCGGCACGGTGGCGATCCGGTTCGGCGATGAGGGCGTAGCGAGGCATGTCGGTCCGCTCATGCTGCCACGCGTGTCGCCGTTGCGTACCCTGGCCCTTTGTCCAAGTGAGGGCCGCCCGTCCATGGGCACGACGGTGCAGGGCGCCCTCGTGGGTTTCCACGATCGCGGGCGCCTGGGTCAGGACCGGGGCTCTCCCGGCCGCGAGCGTGAGGCGTCCGGGGCCGCTCCGGCGTCGCGCGCTTCGGAAGGCGAGAGGGCCGTCTCCCGGGGGAAGCGGCCGAACAGGCGCTTGAGGGCGCCGCTCTGCCGCTGGAGGTCCTCGGTGCGCGCCACGGCCTCCGCCAACGTCACCAGCCCCACGCCCACGACGGCGGGCAGGAGCGGCACGACCCAGCCCGGGTCCGCCAGGAGCCAGCCCACGAACACCGTGTGCATGACGACGAGCACCGAGGCCTGGGCCACCACCGCGCCCAGGCTCCTCGCGCGGCCCCTGCGCCACAGGAGCAGGGCCAGCACCAGCGCGGTCTCCACCAGTCCCAGGAGCTCCGCGGGACGGGTGGATCGCAGCACCCTGCCGGTGCGCAGGTTGTCCAACGCGAAGGCGTGGATCTCCACGCCCGGCACCGCGAGCTGGCCGGGCAGGGTGCTCTGGCCGTGCAGCCCCGTGGCGGTGACGCCCACGAACACCGTCTTCTCCCGGAGCGCCAGGTCCAGCCCCACCGAGGACGGCCCCGCGGACAGCACGTCCGCCAGGCTCACGCGCGGCAGCCAGTCCGGAGAGGGCAGCCGCATCAGGGGCGCGCCGTCGTCGGTGGACGCCACGCGCAGGAGCGCCTCCGAGCGCTCCGGCCACAGGCGCAGCGCCGTCGCCAGCGCGAGCGAGGGCCACGCCTTGCCACCCACCCGCACCGCGTAGGGATAGCGCCGGATGACGCCGTCCGCGTCCGGCAGCACGTTCAGCATCCCGCTGCCCCAGGCCGCCAGCCGCAGCGGGGCCAGGTTCGTGGACAGCCCCATCGCGCCCAGCCGCAGCCGGTCCGCGTCCAGGGGCACCGGCGTCAGCGGATCTCCCGGCACGGGCACGCCGCCGGTGTCCTCCTCCAGCGCCATGCTGCCCAGGATGACGGTGCCCACCCCGGAGAAGGCCTCCGTGAGCCGCGCGTCGCCGTCCTGCGCGTGCAGCCTCGCCTCCAGGTCGTGGGCCAGCGAGGCGCCCGCGGGCGTGTCCGCGAGCCCCGTCGCGCGCAGGCGCTCCAGCACGTCCTCGCCCAGGTCCAGCGCGTCGCGGGACTCCGGCGCGTCGAAGAGGACGTCCACCACCACCGCGTTGGGACGGTATGCCGCCAGCGCCTGGAAGGCCTTCGCCCAGGTGGCGCGCGACAGCGGCCAGCGCTCGCCCAGCGCCGCGAGCGCGCGGTCGTCCACCTCCACCAGCACCAGCTCCGCGGTGGGAGGCAGCGGCGGCAAGAGCCGGCTCACCGCGAAGTCGTACAGGGCCCGCTCTCCCGGGCCCGGCGCGCCGCCCGTCACCGCCGTGCCCACCGCGAGCAGCAGGCCCACGCCCACGCCCAGCCACCGAGGCAGGGCGGGGGAGGACAGCCACGAGGACCTGGGACCGCGAGCTGGCAGCGTCATCTCACCTGGCGACGTCGAAGCTGAAGATCTTCGACGGGTAGCCTACGAAGCCGTCGGCATCCACCGCCAGCACCCGCCAGAACCACTTGCCCGCGTCCGGCGCCGCCGCGTCCACCGTGGGGTTGGCCGAATCCTGGACCTTCACCTCGCCCACGAAGTCCGCCGTCGTCCCCAGCTCCACCCGGTACACCTTCGCGCCCGGCACGGCCTTCCAGACGAGCGAGGGCGCCTTCGGGTACGTGCCGCCCCGGGGCCGCTCCAGCGCCGGAGCCGCCAGGAGCGCACGGGGCGCTTCCGGCGCCTGGGCAGGCCGGGCCCGTGAGCCGAAGCCCTCGTCCACGTCCACGGAGGCTGCTGCCGCGCCCAGGGCCACCTTGCCCTCCAGCGTCTCCACGCGGCTGGTCCCGTCCTCCTGCTGGGACACGCGGAAGCGCGTGCCTCTCACGCCCGCCACCGCGCCTCGCGTGCGCACCTCGAAGGTGGAGCCCGCGCCGCCTGGCGCCGCCTGCGTCTCCACCGTGCCCTTCACCAGATCCAACAGCACCTTGCGCTGGCGCTCGGCGGTGAGCTCCAGCGTGCCCAGGCGCACGGCGCTCCGGGGGGACAGGAACAGGACGCTGCCGTCCGCCAGCGCCAGCTCCGCCCGGCCGGCGTCATCCGTCGCCACGAGCTCGCCCGCGTACAACGAGTCTCCCGTGAGACGCGGCGTGGGCTGTCCCTCGCCGGTGCTCGCCGTCACCTGTCCGCTGGCCGTGCGCAGCCGGGCCACCGCGACCTGCGCCGGGCGCTCCACGTACGCGAGCTGCAGGCGGCCCGGGGTGTTGGCGTCGGCCGGGGGCGCCACGAAGGACACGCGCGTGCGGGGAACGCCGGCTTGCACCAGCACCTCCGCCGCGGCCTTCGCCACCGCCAGTCCCTGGCCGTCCAGCCGCTCCGCGTCCGGCAGCTTCGCGGCCACGGTGAGGCCCCGGATGGCGGGGCGCGCCTTCACGGCCTCCGCCACCTCTCGCAGGCAGGCCTCCGTCCGGGGCCCCTTCACCTCCAGGGGCTGGCCCGTCGTGAGCCGCCCGTTGTCGAACGTCAGCCCGCCGCAGGCGCTGGCCGCCTCCGCCGCGAGCCCCGCGACAGGCGAGGCCGACAGCAGCAGCGACAGCATCAGGGGGACTCCCGCCTTCCACACGGCGACACTCCTTCCGCCTGGCCGGCGGTCCTCAGGACGTTGAACTCCACGCGGCGGTTGTTCTCCCGGCCCTTCGCCGTGGCGTTGGTGTCCACCGGCTTCGTCTCACCATAGCCCACCGCCTCCAGGCGCTCCGCCGCGATGCCGTTCTTCACCAGCCAGTCGCGCACGGTGTTCGCGCGCCGCTGTGACAGGTCGAGGTTCTTCGCGTCGTCGCCCTGGCTGTCGGTGTGGCCCTCCACGCGCACCAGGTCCAGCTCCGGGTGGGTGCGCAGGATGGAGGCCACCTGCGACAGCAGCGGGAACGACCTGGGCAGGATGACGTCCTTGCTGGTGGCGAAATACACCTTGTCCAGGATGACGATGCGCGTCCCCTCCAGGCGCACCTTCGACGCGCCCTTGTCCGGGCACCCGTCGTCGTCATTCACCCCATTGATGACCTCCGCCTCCAGCGGGCACTGGTCCTCCGTGTCCGGGATGCCGTCCCGGTCGTTGTCCGGATCCGGGCAGCCGTCCTCGTCCTCGAAGCCGTCCTTGTCCTCGGGCGCGGTGGGGCAGCGGTCCTCCGCGTCCGGGATGCCGTCGCCGTCCGTGTCGCCGGAAGCGGACGGCAGGGCGAGCGCGGCCGGGGGCGGGGCGCCTTCCGAGGCCGGCTTCGTTTCGGGCACCGTGTCCGGGCAGCCGTCGTCGTCGCGGTAGCCGTTCACCGTCTCCGGCTCGGTGGGGCAGATGTCGTTGACGTCGGGGATGCCATCGTTGTCGTCATCCGGATCCAGGCAGCCGTCGTCGTCCTGGAAGCCGTCGAAGTCCTCGGGGCCCAGCGCGCAGGTGGGGGGCCGCGCGGCACCCACCGGGGCCGGGGTGCCGCCCGGCGTGTAGGCCAGCCCCGCGAGCACGCGGAAGGCGGGCGTGCCGTAGCCGCGCGAGAGGCCCGGCCCGGCGCCCACGTGCGCGGCGAAGCCCTGGGCGAAGCGGTACTTCACCGCGCCCAGCAGCTCCAGGGGGAACTCCTCCTTGTCGGACTCCTGGAGGCCCACCGCGCCCGCGACCGTCGCCTGCGCGGACAGCGCCTGGGTGATGGGCACCTCCGCGCCCACGCCGAACGCGAGCTCGTTGCCCACGTGCAGGTTGCGCAGGTCCTGCGCCTTGCGGAGGTTCACGCCCACGTTGGCGAGCAACCGCAGCGACGGCGTGGCCCACTCACCGGCCACGCGCGGCTGGAAGGTGAGCCCGTCCGCGCCCACGAAGTGGTCGCCACCGCCGGTGGGCAGGGTGAAGGGCGCGACCACCGCCAGGTTCAGCGCGCCCTTTGACAGCAGCGCCAGCTTGGGCACCACGCGCAGGTCGCCCAGACCCGCCGTGCCCACGCCGTTCGCGAACTGCTCCGACACGGGGCCCGCGGGTTGCGAGCCGGTGACCGTCAGCGGCAGCACCAGGCCCACCTCCAGCCGGTCGAAGAGGGACACCGCGCCCATCAGGTCCAGCGACACCTGCCGCTCCACGATGTGGTAGACGAACTTCTCCTCGCGCGGGTCGTAGAAGTTGAGCGGCTGGTGCGCGTAGTTGAGTGACGCGCCCACGTTCCACGTCAGGTGCGGCGCGACGCGGGCGCTGTTCAGCCCGAGCACGTCGTACGCGCCAGGCCCCGGCTTGTACTGCTGCACGTCGATGGCCTGCGACACCGACACCTGGGCCTGTGCACGCGACGCGACGCCCAGCGACAGGCCCGCCGCCACCGTCAGCGCCAGCCCCCGGCCCATGCCGAACCGGCGGCGACGCCCGAGGAACGGCACGGACAGCAGGCCCAGCACCTGGAAGTCATCGTCGGCGTCGAGCGGGTTGGTGCCGCCCTTCACCTCGCCGCCGTCGGGGATGCCACCGCCGCCGGTGTCCGCGTTGTTGGGGCCGGACTCGTTGGCGTCGCGGATGGCGTTGGCGTCCTCCTCGCAGGCTGACAGCCCGTCGCCATCCGTGTCGCTGGCCAGCGGGTGGGTGGGGTTCCGCCCACGCATCTCGATGCCATCCATCAGGCCGTCGCCGTCCGTGTCGGCCTTGCGGCGGTCGGTCTCCGGGGGCTGGGTGATGCCGTCGTGGTTCACGTCTTCCTCGCCATCCGTCAGGCCGTCATTGTCGTTGTCGATGTCGAGCGCGTCGATCTTCCCGTCGCCATCGGTGTCGACCAGACCCGCGATGCCGCGCTCCGGCGCTTGGACTCGGCGACGTGCTCGCACGGAGCGCGCTGTCCAGCTTGCGGATCCACTTTCCGGAATCTGGATCCGCCCACCGCGCGTCTTCCTAGCGAGGAGCTTCCAGCAATTGCGAGACGTGCTCCGCCAGGTCCGGCAGCGGTTGGGGTTTGCTCAGCACCAGGTCCACGCCCAGCGCCTGCGCACGCGTCCCCAGCTCCGGCGTCGCGAACGCCGTCAGCAGCACCATGCGCGTGGCAGGGGATGACTCGCGCACCCGCTCCGCGATGATGAGCCCTTCCTCGGACTGCGTTCCGCTCAGGCGCAGGTCGCTGATGACCAGGTCGTACCGGCCGCGCTTCACCCGCTCCAGGGCCTCGTTCAGGTCCGTGGCCGAGTCGACCTCGTACCCGGCGCTGGAGAAGAAGCGGCCCAGGACCCAGCACAGGACCGTTTCATCGTCGACGATCAGCAGGTTCCGGGGCACACGAGGAGGCATGAGCAAGGGAGGGGCCAGGGCCCCGGGAATAAAGCGGTGAAGTCTTTACAGCCACTTGGCCCGGCGGAAGCACGTCCGCCGCGCGCGCTTGTCCAGCTTGCGGATCCATTTTCCGGAATCCGGACCGGAACAGACAATAACGGCAGCCCGGATTTTCACCGCATGGGGATGGGCTGGGGCTGGTCCTCGTTGGCCGCGGCGGGGATGAGCGCGGACAGGTGGAGGATGAGCACCGGCATCAGCTGCGGTTTGGGCAGCAGCTTGGTGATGCCACTGCTCCACGCCGAGTGCCGCACCTCGTCCAGGGGCAGCGCCGTCATCAACAGGATGGGAATGTGCGAGTCGTGCAGGCGCAGGTCGCGCGCGAAGCGCAGACCTTCTTCCATGCCGGGCCGGCCGAAGGGGTGGTCGATGAGGACCGCGTCGAACAGATTCGTATCCAGCAGGCCGCGAGCCTGGGAGTCCGTGCGAGCAGTGAGGACGGTGAAGCCCGCGGCCGTCAGGTGACGCGCCGTCGCCCCACGAACCGGGGGCTTCGAATCGAGGAGGAGGATTTTACCTGGCATGCACAACAACAGTGCAGCTGTTGTGCCGTGGAGGGCGTCATGCGCCCATTCCAGTCATTGCAAGGGATTGGAAGGGAGGGGGCAAGCGGGGACGGGGCCGTTTTCCAATTCCTGGACCAGTCTCCGGATTCTGGACGAAAAAGGCCGTACCCTGCCGCAGGATGCCCGAGCCCGTGAAGGATGAAGCACTCCAGCTCCTGCTCGCGCGCGCTGACGACCGCCGTCCGGTGCTGGAGGAAGGGCTTCCCGCGGACTCCACCCGGGATGCCCCCAGGCCCGCGCCGCTTCCTCGCCGTGCCGAGGGCATGACGCTGGAGCGGCCCGACGCGAACCCGAATGACCTGCCTTCGCAGCGCTGGGGTGTCATCGCGCCCGTGGGCACGGCGGGCGATGCCATGCTTCGCGCCATCGAGCCGCTCATCCAGCACCGCGAGCAGGAGCAGGGCGCTCCGGTGATGCGCTACCGCGTTCCTCCCGGCATGGACGCGAACGCGGCGGTGCGCTGGAAGGAGACGGTGCACCGGGCCGAGGACGTCCCCGAGGAGGAGCGCCCCAGGTACCTGCTGCTGCTCGGGGACCTGCCCGACGTGTCCATTGAATTGCAGCACGTGCTCGCGCATGGCGCGTTCGTGGGGCGGCTTCACGTGGGGCTGCCCGACGGTGAACCGGACCTCGCGGGCTACACGTCCTACGCCGGGAAGGTGATCGCGGCCGAGAAGCGGGGCGCGCCTCCGGAGGCCCCCGACATGCTCCTGTACACGGCGCGGGACGGGACGACGGCCACGACCTCCGGACATCACCTGCTGGTGGAGCCCTGCCGGCAGGTCATGGAGACGCGGTGGAGGCAGAAGCGGCCCGCGTTGAAGGTCCAGGAGGTTCCCTATGACTACGCGGACGCGGACGCGCTCTTGGAGGCCGCGGCCGCTGCGCGCTCGGCGGTGATGCTCACGGTGGCGCATGGGTTGGGGCGGCCCTCGAAGGGATGGACGTCTCCCCAGGAGCAGCGGGCCCTGCAGGGCGCGCTGACGCTGGGCGGAGGCCCACCGCTCACGGGCGCAATGCTGAGGGACACGCCCTTCCTGCCCGGAGGCATGTGGTTCAGCGTGGCGTGCTTCGGCGCGGCGACCCCACCGGACAGCGCGTTCCATGCATGGCTCGCGCAGATCGCCGCGGCTGGCGGGTTCGCGGGCCGTCCTGACTCCGTGCTGCACAGCCTGCCCAGGGCAGGGGAGCGTCCCTTCGTGGCGGCGCTGCCCCAGGCCCTGCTGGCGAATCCGCGCGGACCGCTGGGCATCATCGGCCACAGCGACCTGGCGTGGACGCTCGGCTTCCTGGACTCGGAGGACATGACGCGCGGCCGTGCCTCGCGCGTCCTCTCCGCGCTCCAGGTCCTGTCTCATGGCAGCCGCGCGGGCGTCGCCCTGGACGCGTTGATGAGCGCGTACCGGGGCGTCAACGACGCGCTGCTGGCGGGCTACCGGGCGCGGCAGGACGCGCAGGTGTATGGCATTCCGGATCCTGTCGACCCGAAGCGACAGGGGTATCAGTGGATGCAGCGCAATGACTTGCGCGGCTACGTGCTGCTCGGAGACCCCGCTGCAAGGCTCTCAGGGCAGCAACCGTAGTGTTGATGGCGGCGTCGCGAGCGGATCCCGCCCCTGGATCCGCTCACATTCCGCATACGCGCTCTTCGCCTGTTCCTCGCTTTCATCCAGGTAGCTGCGGCGGACGTCCGGAGGAAGGCAGTCCTTGTTGACGGCCCGGAGCCGCCGCTGGAGCTCTGAAACCTCCAGGGGCCAGAGCTGTGCCTGTCCATCGGCGCACACCGTCAGGAGCTGGTGCCCGTCCGGACTGAACTCGGCGGATGTGACTTCCGACTCACAGGCCTTGATCACCAGGGGCAGGCCCGTTCCGTCCGCCCTCCACACCCGCGCGGACTGGTCAACCGAGGTCGTCACGACCTGGTGGCCATCCGGACTGAAGCGGGCGGAGGAGACGACCTTCGGGGGGCCCTTGAGCACGACGGGCGTGCCCGTTCCATCCGCCCTCCACACCCGCGCGGTCTGGTCCGCGGACGCCGTCACCACCCACAGGCCATCCGGGCTGAAGCTCGCGGAATAGATCTCACCCCGATGCCCCTTGAGCACGACAGGGGTGCCCGTCCCGTCCGCCTTCCACACCCGCGCGGTCTCGTCCTCGGACGCCGTCACCACCCACTGGCCGTCCTGGCTGAACTCGGCGGAGAGGACGCGGCGCCCATGGCCCTTGAGCTCCACGGGCGTGCCGGTTCCATCCGTCCTCAGCACCTTCGGGACCTGGACGAACGCGGTCACGAACCACTGACCGTCGAGGCTGAACCGGGCGGAGCGTGCTTCGTTGGACCCCAGCACCCGCGGTGTCCCGCTCCCGTCCGCCCTCCACACCTGGGCCTCGCCCCCGGACGTGGCCAACACCGACTGGCCATCAGAGCTGAACTCCGCCGAGCCGATGGGCCTGAGCGGATCCTTCAGCATCACCGGAGGGCCCATCCCATCCGCCCGCCACACCCGCGCACTCCCGTTCTCGAAGACAGTCACCAACTGGTGGCCATCCGGGCTGAACGCGGCCGACAAAACGGGGCCCGCGCGCCCATCGAGCACCACTGGGTCGCCCGTCCCCTCCGTGCGCCAGACGCGTGCCGTTCCGTCGGTGCCCGCCGTGACGACCCGCTGCCCATCCGGACTGAACCGCGCGGACCGGACCGCGCCGGCTGCCTCTCCGGGGCCCTGGAACACCACGGGAAGCTCCGGCCCGCCGGCCTTCCACTTCCAGACCCGGAGGGCTCCATCGTTGGACGCGGTGATGATCCGCTGCCCGTCTCGACTGAAGTGCGCGTCCGCGACCCAGTCCTGGTGACCCTGGAGCACCCGGGAGGGGCCCCTTCCATCCGCCCTCCACACCCTGGCGGTCCCGTCGAAGGACGTGGTCACCACCCACTGGCCATCCGGGCTGAACTCCGCGGAGGTGATGGGGTCCGTATGTTCCGTGAAAACGAAGGGGGTGCCCGTCCCATCCGCCTTCCACACCCGCGCCGTCTTGTCCTCGGACGCCGTCACCACCCACTGGCCATCCGGGCTGAACGTGGCGGAGTTCACGTTCCCCTCATGCCCGTTGAGCACGACGGGCGAGCCCTTCCCATCCGCCCGCCACACCCGCGCCGTCTTGTCCTCGGACGCCGTCACCACCCACTGGCCATCCGGGCTGAACTCGGCGGAGAAGACGGGCTTCGTGTGCCCCTTGAGCACGACGGGCGAGCCCTTCCCCTCCACCCGCCATACCCGCGCCGTCCTGTCCCAGGACGCGGTCACCACGCGCCGCCCGTCCGGGCTGAAGCGCGCCGACAGGACCGAGGCCTGGTGCTCGCCCAGCATCACGGGCTCTCTGGTTCCATCCGCCCGCCGCACCTGCACGCTCATGTCCGCCGAAGCCGTCACCAGCCACTGGCCATCTGGACTGAACCTCGCGGAGTGAACGCTGTCCTCGTACTTCCAGAGCGCCTTGGGCGTGCCCGTCCCATCCGCCCGCCACACCCGGACGGTGGCGTCCCGGCTGGCGGTGGCAACCCATTGCCCGTCCGGGCTGAACTCGATGGAGTCGACGATGCCCTCATGGCCCGTCAACTCCACGGGAGTGCCCGTCCCGTCCACGCGCCATACCCACGCCGGTCCCTCCCTGGAGGCCGCCGCCACCCGCTGGCCGTCCGGGCTGAAGGCCGCGACGTTCAGCGGAGCCGTTCCCTGGAACGTCACCTCCGGAATGGACTCCTTCAGGACGTCATGCGCCAGTTGTGTCCACCACCGCGCCTGCTCGGGCTCGGGCACTTCGAGCAGCAGTTTCGCGGCCATCGCGGTGTAGCCACGGCCTTGCAGGTCGCGAGCCCCCGTTATCAACGCCAATCCCCGTGCGTCTCGCGCCTGCTTGACGGCTTCCTGCTTCGCGCTCTCCGCGTCCTTCTTCGCCCCCTCCGCGTGGGTTCGCTCTGTCCAGGCCCAGATGAGCAGCAGGGCCATCAGCACCGCCACGCCCACCGCCACCGAGGCCAGGATGATGAGCCTGCGCCGCTCGGCCGCTTCACGCCGGCGCTGTCGTTGCGCTGACTCACGCTCGATGCGCTGCTGCTTGAGGTCGAAGACCTTGCGCGCGAGCCAATCGTGTCCCAACTCAAAGTACCGGCTGCCCTGGTGCTGCTCCGCGTGCAGCACCGCCGCCGCTTCCAGGTGCGTCAACACCTCGTCCGCGTGCTGGAGTGGCAGCTCGGCGCGGGCCTCCTGCTCTGTCAGCAGGGTCCGGCTGCCATCGCTCGCGATGAGGTACTGCTCCAGCAACCGGCGCGCCGCCCGCTTCTTGTCGGAGCCGAGCGCATCCAGCGTCGCCTCCAGGTAGCGGTGCACCATCGGCTCCGCGGCGACAGGCTCCACGGCCTGTCCCCGTGCCCGCTCGTCCCACAGGGCCCGGCAGACGATCTGCGCGAACGCGGCCTGCACCTCGGCGTCATCGTCCTGCTCGCCCTGGCCCGCCATGCGCACCTGCCGCATCAGCGCGCGCACCTCCTGCTCGGACCAGGGCTGCGAGGGCAGGCCCTTCTCGGTGGCCAGCCGGCACGACACCCTCACCATCTCGCCCACGGTGAGCGGCCCCAGCCGGAAGCCCTGCTCCAGCAACTCGCGCCGGCCCCGCACGCGGTCCCGGAAGCGCCCCAGGTAGTCCTCGCGCATCGCCAGCACGAGCTGCAGCCCGCGCACCGGCTTGCGCGCCAGCGCGTCCAGCCCCTTCAGCAGCGCGCCGGTCGCCTCCACGTCGCGCCCCGGAAGGAAGAGCTGCTCCAACTGGTCCAGGTAGATGAGCACCGGCCGGTCCGAGCGCTGCGACGCGAGCTCCAGCGCCGAGTCCAGCGCCTCCACCGTCCCCGCCTGCTCCGGCGGCGGCCCCAGCTCCAGCTCCGCGTGCATCGTGCGCACGAGCCGCGCCAGCGGAGCCTCCCCCGCGAGCCACCCGTCGATGCGCACCGTGCGGAACTCGTGCGCCTCCTCCAGCAGCGGAATCACGCCCGCCTGCATCACCGACGACTTCCCCGCGCCCGAGGGGCCAAAGAGTGTGAGGCACGGGTGCGCGAGGATGCGGTTCACCAGCCGCTGCGTCACGGTCTCGCGGCCGAAGAAGCGCTCGCGGTCCGCCGCGCGGTAGGGCTGCGGCCCGAGGAAGGGATTCACCAGGCCGCTCATCGCGAACCTCCCGGCGTCCCCACGCCGAGCGACTCGGCCACCGCGCCCGCTTCCGCCTGCACCACCTGGATGCCCGCGCCCGCGGGCAGGCCCCGGCCTGACTTCCAGGACTCCGCCTCATGAACCCCGGGCTCCAGCAGCACCAGGCTCTTGCGAGGGAGCGGCCGGCGTCCGAACAGCCGCGACAACAACATGCGGTGGTTCCATGTCAGCAATGACAGTCCAATGAGCAGCGCGGGCCGGCTGTCCAGCGTCCCCAGGATGGCGTCCGCCAGGTCCGGAGGCAGGACGGACTCCAGGTCTCGCACGCCGTGCAGGTAGTCGTCCTCCGTGAGCAGGGGCGTTTCGAAGACGCGGTCGGGCAGGTAGCCCCGGTACAGCCGCACCAGCGCCACGTCGCGCGATGGGTCGAAGTCCAGGGGCAGCGTGTCGAGCGGTTCCCAGCCCTGCCCCGGCAGGCGCCGTCGGATCAGCGCGGAGCCCTCGTCGGGCGTCGAGGGCTGGATGACATACAGCGGCAGCTCCGGCCGGTGCATCGCGAGCGCGTGCTCCAGCACGGGCATGCGCAAGAGCGTGATGTGGACGCCGGGTTTCAGCCGCCGCGCCAGCGCCTCCACCAGCGGGAGCGTGGGCGTCGCATCCTGGAACACCTCCTGGAAGTGCGAGTCCAGCGTCTTGGGTCCGAAGCGCAGCGTGAACCGCTGCGCCAGCGCGCTCATTGGCAGCGCCTCCGGCACGGCCCACGGCGTGCCCCGCATCCGGCCGTGCAGCAGCTCCCGCAGATCCTCGTCCGGGGTGCCCCCGTGGTCGCCCAGCACCAGCGAGAAGGGACGTGAGACCAGGTCCAGGAGCCCGCGCAGGGACGGGTCCTCTGGGCGCACCGGTTCGGACTGCACGGGGGCTCGGGGCGCGGTGTTCGCCCGGGCGGGCCGGAAGGAGAAGAGCGTGGTGTCACTGCCTCGCAGGTACAGCACGGGGGAGAAGGCCTCGGCGCTCTCGCCGAACTCCGTGAGCACCGTGCTGCGCGCGTCATGGAGGCAGCGGGCCACGTCGCCCCGGTGCCGCGTGTCTCCCACCAACGCGCGGTAGAAGGCCCGCGAGCACGCGCGCGCCACGTCTGTCTTCACCGGCCACAGGTGCGCCACCACCGCGTCCGCGCCGCCCTGCGCGAGCAGCTCCGCCGCGCTCGTCAGCGCCCCCGGTTGAGCGCCCTGACAGGCTTCGAGCACCACCAATCGCAGGTCGCCCCGGAAGGCTCCCGCCAGCTCCTTCGCCAGCAACTCCACGGAGAGCCCCGCGGACGCGCCATCCGCATCCGTGAGTTGCAGGACCGGAGCCCCCTTCGCGTCCACTCCGCCATGACCGATGAAGTGCAGGATGTGCGGCGCGGGCTCCGAGCGGAGCCGGTCGATGACGTAGTCGCGCCGCGAGCGGGGCCCCACGAGCGGCTCCATCCACTCCAGCGCTCCGGAGTCGATGGCCGGCTGGAGCATGGCGCGCAGGCGGGCCGGAGCCTCTTCGTCCAGCGGCGAGACGACGAGCAGCCGCACGGCCCCGGTGACCTCGCGAGGAAGCCAGGGCTTCGTGGACTGCACCCCGCGCACGATGCACAGCTCCGGCGAGATGCCGAGGAAGTCGAGCGGCCCGGACGGTCCACAGAGCGCCTCCCAGGGAAGCGCCTGGAGCTCGCGGTCCCGGGGCAGCAGGCGCAGCAGCAGCGGCTTCTTGCTCGCGGTGGTGCGCAACACGCCGCGCAGCTCGAGCAGCACCTCCTGGAGCCCCTCGCGGAAGAGCGCGGAGTGCAGCGCCCGCGCCTGCTCGGGAGACTCCAGGGGCACCCCGCGCACGGCCGCGTCCCGCACCCACTCACCGAAGCGGCGGAGGGACTCGCGCGAGTGCGCGGGCCCCAACCTGTGCGGCGCGGGCTGTTGGCCGCCGCTGCCACGCGCCGTGGCGCTGACCTCATCGCCAGCCAGCGCGAGGTCGACCTCCAGCCAGAATCCGGGCGCCGTCGTTCCGCTCGTGCTCATGCGAGCGGAAGCCTACTCCGTCCTCATGGCACCTGGAGCAAGCGGCCGTATCAATAGAAAGTACGTCCGAGCATGGAGGCCTCGACGACGGCCGTTTCGCCATACACCGAGATGTACCAGGTCCCCTGGCTCGGGTAGTAGAGGGAGCAATACTCCAGGTTGCTGTCCGTGGCGCCGGAGCGGCAGGTGTAGTTCGTCAGCGTGGGCGCTCCGTTGTAGCGCACGTAGAGGGTGCCATTGCCGGTGCCCTTCTGGAGCGACACGGTGAACGCGGGGATGCCCGACGGCAGGGTGAGGGAGTAGTGCTTCCAGCCGCCCTGGGGCGCGTTCACGTGCTGCAGCGTCGCCCGCGGCGCGGTGCTCAGCCGCGGGGTCATGTAGTCGATGAACCCCTTGAGGTACGCAGCCCGCTCGAAGATGTCCGGCGCCGAGCAGCCCAGGTTGTAGCTGGCGACGCCCACCAGCTTCTTCCCGGAGAGGCCGTCCACCACCAGCGGGCCCCCCACGTCCCCCGTGCAGAAGGCGTTGCCCTGCGCCGAACCATCCGCCCCCAACTGGTCGGTGGTGAGGGGTTGCCCCAGCGCCAGGGAGGCATCCGCGTTGGACATCAGCGGCACGCTCATCTTCATCAACGCGTCTGGGATTGCACCGCCGGGGGTCGTCTGCCCCCAGCCCGCGAGCGTGGCGATGGCACCCGGATCGGTGTAGCCGGCGGAGACGTCCGCCGCCGTCGCCACCGGCAGGGCCGTCACCGTGGTGCCATTGAGCGTCAGCGGGGTCATCAACCGCAGGAGCGCCGCGTCCTTGCCCTGCGTCGGATCCCACGAGCCAACGAGGGGAATGATGTCCAGCAGCGTGCTCACCTGCCCCGCGCTGCTCATCGCCGCCAGGCTGTTGCTGCCCGCCGCGACGCGAAGGGTGCTGGGATGCGGGGGCGTCACGGTGCCGGTCCCCAGCACGCACTGTCGTGAAGTGAGGACCCAGTGGGTGTTGATGATGGTGCCGCCACACAGGTGGTTCCCGGCCGCGTCCTGGAGGGACACCATCCAGGGGAACTCACCGGCGGCGGCGGGCGTGGCCCCCAAGAGAGGCCGAGCGGCCTGCGCCACGGCGGGTGGATCACCGACCGCTTCAGGGCCACAGCCAGCACCCAGGGACAGGAAGCCCAGCGCGACGGTGACACGCAGGGAAGGGGACCACGGAAAGCACGAGCGGGGAGCGGTCATGCTGCCAATCTATGGGTCGTCCTTGGGATGCGAGCAGACTTGTTTCACCGTTTGAACCGGGAGTGTGGCCGTCATGGACGCGAAGGCGCATCGCTGGCTCGTCAATGAGTTGGACAAGTGGCGGGTCCCCGTAGACCTGTTGGAACTCCGCAATCGCGGACCCGAGGTGTTCGACGCGCTGGTGGAGATTCTCGAACAGGGCCAGCTCTCCGTCCGGCAGCGAGCGAACGCACTCCGGGCGCTGAGCGAGCTGAGCCTGAAACGAGGGGCCCTGCTGGAGCGGAGCACCGTCCTGGAGCGGCTCGCGAAGACCCTCGTCGTCGGCGACGAGCAGGAGTTGCGTGAGGTGGCGGCCCGGGTGCTGGTGCACCAGTTCTTCCGGCAGGAGTACTACGCGGACCTGCGGTCGCTGGTGAGCGCCGAGGAGCTGAAGTCGCTGCTGGAGCGCGCCGAGGCGTTGGGGTTGAGCGACGAGGTCCGCGACCACGTCTGGCGTTCCTTCAATGACGACACTGCGCGGCGACGTCCCAGCGAATGAGCATCCCTACAGTAGAGACTGCGAGAGACGTAGCCCGGCCCCTCCAGGGGACGCCGAACGAGGGCTGGTGGCCGGATATATCAGCCTGATATATCCGGGTGGAGGAGGCAGTCATGGCGAGGGAGAGCACCTGTCGGTTCGCCATCCTGGGGATGCTGTGCCGGGAGCCGATGAGTGGGTACGACCTGCGAAGCACCATCGAGCGGTCGGTGGGCCACTTCTGGCAGGAGAGCTACGGCAACCTGTACCCGACGTTGGAGCGGATGGCGGAGGAGCGGCTCGTCGAGCTCGAGCCGGAGGAGCGCTCGCGGGGCGGACGGATCCGCAAGGTGTACCGGGTGACGGCGGCGGGGCGGAAGGCGCTCGCGGAATGGCTGAGGCGGCCGGTGCTCCCCCACGTCGAGCGCAACGAGCTGTTGCTCAAGCTCTTCTTCGGGGCCCAGGTGGGGCCCGCGGACTCCCTGGCGCAGGTGGAGCGCAGCCGCGCCGAGGCGGAGGGGCTGCTGGCGGTGCTTCGCCTCATCGACGACGACGTCCGCCACGCCCGGAAAGACGATCCGGAGTTCGCCTACCAGCACTTGTCGATCCGCGCGGGGCTGCTCGGGCTGGAGGCGCACCTGCGCTGGTGTGACGAGGCGCGCGAAGCACTTGGGCGGCTGAAGCCGAAGAAGAAGAGGGGAGCGCGATGAGCGGTCATCCGGACGAAGGAGCGCGGCGTCTGTCCACGTTCGTGCCATGGCTCGCCCTGGGCGTCGGGGCTGGACTGGTGCTGTTGCTGAACACGGAGTGGGCGGTGCTGCCCGGCTGGCTGATGGGCGCCCTGTACCTCTTCTTCTCCCGGCGACAGCGGCCCGCGGTGGGCTTCGTGGGGCTGCTGGTGGCCAACACCATCGCCGTTTGCGTGGCGAACCTGGGAGTGTTCCCGGGCTCCGCCGCGAGCGCCTTCGGCATGGCCTTGGGAGGCGCGGTGGTGGTCGCGCTGCTGTACCTGGCGGACCGGCTCGTCGTGGGGCCACGGGGCACCTTCGTGGGGACGCTCTTCCTGCCAGCGGCGACGACGGGGCTGGAGCTCTTCAGCAGCCTGGGCAATCCATTCGGCACCTGGGGCGTGCTGGCCTACACCCAGGCAAAGGTGCCGGTGCTGGTGCAGCTGGTATCGGTGACGGGGTTGTGGGGCCTGACGTTCGTCCTGGTGTGTTTCGCCACGGTGGCCAACTGGGCGTTCGAGCACCGGGATACAGGGCGCCGCGTCCTGCCCGGGCTGGCGGTTTACGCGGCGGTACTGGTGGCCATCCTCGGCTTCGGAGCGCTGCGGCTCGAGG
>NZ_RAWP01000062.1:0-57927 GCF_003668935.1 Corallococcus sp. AB032C
GGCCACGGAGGATGATCCGGTGGAGGACACCGGCTCGTCGGCCTCCTCGGAGCCGGTGTCCTCCACCGGATCATCCTCCGTGGCCTGGAAGGTGCTGGGGTCCGGCTCCGGCTCGATGACCTTCTCCTCGATGCGCAGGAGCGGCTCCTGCATCAACGCAGGGGCGCGAGCGGGGACAAGCAGCACGAGGCTGCAACACAGGCCGAGGAACGAGCGGAGCATCCGGACGTCCGATGATAGGCGACAGGCTGGACGATCCGAAATCATGTGGTGCCTTCCGCCCGTGCTACAGGATCCCGTGGCGGGGGGATTGCTCGGGAGTGAATGAATGGCGGCGCCTGGAAGCGAGCTGGAACGACTGGTGGAGATCATGCGGCTTCTTCGGGCCGAGGGAGGCTGCCCGTGGGACCGCGAACAGGACCTGCGCTCGCTGCGCCCCTACCTGACCGAGGAGGCGTTCGAGGTCCTGGATGAAATGGACCGCGTCTCCGACGGCGGCCCGTGGCGCCCGCTGTGTGAAGAACTGGGGGATCTGCTCTTCCAGATTGTCTTCCACGCGCAGCTGGCGGCGGAGCTGGGCGAGTTCACCATGGCGGACGTCTGCGCGGCGATCAGCGACAAGATCACCAGCCGGCACCCGCACGTGTTCGGGGATCAGCAGGTGAAGGTGAACGGCGCCGAGCAGGTGCTGGCCAACTGGGCGCAGCTGAAGGCGGAGGAGCGCAAGAAGAAGACCGGGCGCGCGGGCTCCGTGCTGGACGGCGTGCCCACCGCGGCCCCGTCCCTGCTGCGCGCGGAGCGCCTGACGGAGAAGGCCAGCCGCATCGGCTTCGACTGGCCGGACCTGGCCGGGGTGCGCGGCAAGCTGGACGAGGAGCTGCGCGAGCTGGACGAGGCCATCGCGTCAGGCGGCCGGGACGCCATCGAGCACGAGCTGGGGGACGTCTTGTTCTCGCTCGCGAACCTCGCGCGCTTCGTGAAGACGCCCGCGGAGGACGCGCTGCGCATGGCCTCGCGCCGCTTCGTCACGCGCTTCCAGTACATCGAGGCGAAGCTGCACGAGGAGAACGTCCCCTTTGGCGGCGCCACGCTCGAGCACATGGAGCGCCACTGGCAGGCCGCGAAGGCCGTGGAGAAGGCGCTGCCCCCGCCCAGCCACCCGCCGCGCGCCTCCGTGGCCACCCTGCGCCTGGCGGTGCCGGACGTGGCGGCCCAGAAGGCCTTCTGGGACGAGCTGGCCTCCTGGCTGGGCTGGACGCCCACCCGGACGACGGATGGCACGGCGGCCTACACGGGCGCGGGCCTGGGGCTCGTCTTCATGCCGGGCGTCCAGGGACAGGCGGCGTCCGCGGTGGCCCTCACCCTGGAGGCCCCCTCGTCCTCGGGGGTCGCCCGGCTCCTGGAGCTGTTCCGGGCCCACCATCCGGGGCGGTTGGTGCCGTGCGCCAACGCCGAGGCGGGCTTCCAGTTCGTGGATCCCGCCGGGTTGCGGTGGGAATACGCCGCCCCTCCGGCATGATTCTTCCGGCGTGAGGCGTCGGTGGGGCCCCCGGGAGGCATTCCGGAGGCCTCCCAGGGGTTCCGGAACTGGAAATCCTGATCGCGATCGCACGCGTGCCTTGACGCAACGGGGGCATCGCAGTAAGGACCGCCCCTCTTTTTCCTTGCCTTGCCTTCCGCTGGAGCATTGCCTTGGCGAACA
The DNA here is from genome assembly GCF_003668935.1 of Corallococcus sp. AB032C. NCBI lineage: Bacteria > Pseudomonadati > Myxococcota > Myxococcia > Myxococcales > Myxococcaceae > Corallococcus > Corallococcus sp. AB032C. Next base: position 1,703 of record NZ_RAWP01000062.1, read on the forward strand.
CCAAGTCCGCAGAGAAGCGTTACCGCCAGTCCCTGAAGCGCCGCGCCCGGAACGTGAATGTCCGGACGTCCGTGAAGGACGCCGTCAAGTCCGCCCGCGAGGCCATTGCCTCCAAGGACGGTTCGAAGTTGACGGATTCGCTGAAGGCGGCTTCCAAGTCCCTCAACAAGGCGGCCAGCAAGGGCGTCCTGCACAAGCGCACCGCCGCGCGCCGCATCTCCCGGCTGGCCAAGGCCGCCGCGAAGAAGAAGGCCTAGTCATCCCGTAGCACCACCGCGTGTTGAGGACCGGGCTCCCCGGTCCTCACCAGGTGCTGGCCAGCCGATCGTACCCGTCGCGCATGAGCAACTCCGCCAGGCGCGCCAGCGCGGCCTGACGGTTGGCCTCGGCTTCCAGGACGTTTCCGCGTCCCTGGAGGTAGTCCTCAGTCCCTGACACCACCGTCTCCCCGAGCAGCTGCCCCTCCTTGACGAGGCGCAGCCGCACCGTGGTGGAGACGCGGTAGTTGTTGCCGATGATGGTCGGGGAGGCCCAGACGTTGAGCACCGCCCCCTCAATCGTGGACGTGCAGTTCGGAGCGCTGGCCAGACGGCCCGCTTGGATGAGCTGCTGCCTCAGGTAGCGCGTGAAGAGGTTCTCCAGCGCGGGCTCCGGCGTCTCGTTGGCGAAGATGGGCGCGCACACCTGGCCCGTGCCCTCCGGCAGCGCGGAGCCCCACGGGCTGAAGCGGTAGCCGCATCCGGCTCCCAGCATCGCCGCGGCCACCACGCCCCACCGGAACGCCTTCACCGCACCCGCCTGAACCGCGCTCCTCGAGGGCCGCATGGGCGCGCACCCTACCCGGCCGCGATCCTCCGTCAAGCGCCGGGGCCGGCCAGCGGCGCGGCTTCGAGACCGGGCCCGTTGTCCCGCGGCGCGGGCTCCCTCAAGCGCCGGAGCCGGCCAGCGGTACTCCTCGCATGCGTCCGGCAGCCGCCAGCGTGTCGCGGGCCGCGGTGAGCCGTGCCTCGCGGGCCGAGCCCTTCAGCGCCATGCCCAGCGGCCACTGCATCCGCGTGCCGTCATCCAGCTCCAGCGTGAGGCCATGGTGGCGGTACAGCGCCGCGAGCCCCAGGCCGATGACGCCCGCCATGAAGGCCATGATCCGCACCGCCTGCGTGGGCGCCCAGAAGAGGCCCAGCGCGGTGAAGGCGAGCAGCCCCAGCGATTCGAAGTAGGGCCGCGTGCGCCACTCCAGCCGCCGCACCCTCGCCCAGGGCACCTCGAGCGTCGGGCCTCCGCCCGGGCGCCCCTGGAACGACAGTTGCGTGTCGTTCACCGCCAGGGCGCGTCGGTTGCCCAGGTCCAGCGCGAAAGGGGAGACGCCCGGCAACGGCGCGGGCGACTCCGAAGCCTCGGGAGACCGGGGCGGCAGGGGCGCCTCCGGCAGCTCCGCGTTGCAGAAGGCACAGCGGCGCCGGGCCGCCGTCTGGGGGCGCCCGCAGGCGGAGCACATGACGAGCACTTCCGCGGGCACCGCCCCTCCCTCCCGCCGTCAGCCGACGACGAAGTTCACCAGCCGCTTGGGGACGAAGACGAACTTGCGCAGCGTCTTGCCTTCGAGGGCGGCCTTCACCTTGTCGTCCGCCTCCGCCGCCGCGCGCACATCCGCCTCGCCCGCGTCCGCCGCCACGCGCACCTCCGCGCGCAGCTTGCCGTTCACCTGCACGGCGTACGGAATCACGTCGTCCACCACCAGCGCCGGGTCGAACTCCGGCCAGGACTCCGTGACGGTGGACGCCTTCGCGCCGTAGGCCTCCGCCAGCTCGTCCGCGATGTGCGGCGCGAGGGGCGTGAGGATGCGCGCGAGCAGCCGCACCGCCTCCCCCATCGCCGCCTTCTCCGCGGGCGTCTCCGGCGTGCCCACCGCGTAGAGCGCGTTCACGCACTCCATGACGCCCGCGACGGCGGTGTTGAAGGACAGGCGCTCGATGGCCTCCGTCACGCGCTTGACGCACTTGTGGGCCGCGCGGCGCGTCTCCAGCGCCTTGCCCTCATAGGGGCCCGAGTACGTGGCCTCCGCCGAGGACGCGTGGTGCGTGGCGGCCAGCGTCCACACGCGCTTGAGGAAGCGGAACACGCCCTCCACCTGCTCGTGGGACCAGTCGAAGTCGCGCTCCGGCGGGCCCGCGAAGAGCACGTAGGTGCGCGCGGTGTCCGCGCCGTACTTCGCCACGATGGTGTTGGGCGCCACGCCGTTGCCGTAGCGCTTGCCCATCTTCCGGCCATCCGCGCCGTTGACGATGCCCTGCGTGATCAGCCGAGTCACAGGCTCGTCCACCGGGGACAGGCCGAGGAGCTTCATCACCCGGGTCCAGAAGCGGAAGTAGAGCAGGTGCATCACGCCGTGCTCGGGGCCGCCCACGTAGATGTCCACCGGCAGCCAGCGCTGGCCCTCCTTCGGGTCGAAGGGCGCCACGTCGTACTTCGGCGACAGGTAGCGCGCGAAGTACCAGCAGGAGTCGACGAAGGTGTCCATCGTCTCCGTCTCCCGGCGCGCGGCGCCGCCGCACTTCGGGCAGGTCGCGTTGACGAACTCCGGCACCTTCGCGAGCGGCGGCTCCCCCTTGCCGGTGAGCACCGCCTGCGTGTCGATGTCCGGCAGCCGCACCGGGAGCTGCTCCATCGGGACGGGGATGCCCTTGCGCTCGGGGTCGCACTTCTCGCAGTAGACGATGGGGATGGGCGTGCCCCAGTAGCGCTGGCGGCTGAAGCCCCAGTCCTTCTGGCGGTACGTCACCGTGGCCTTGCCCTGCCCCTGCGACTCCAGCTTCGCGGCCAGCTTCACGCGCACTTCGGCCGAAGGCATGCCGGTGAAGTCACCGGAGTCCACGAGGACGCCGTCCTCCGTGTACGCCGCGTCGAGCGTCTCCCCGGCGCCGAGCTTGTCGCCGGACGCCGGCTGGATGACCACGCGCACGGGCAGCGAGTACTTGCGCGCGAAGGCGAAGTCGCGCGCGTCGTGCGCCGGGACGCTCATCACCGCGCCGGTGCCGTAGTCGCTCACCACGAAGTTGGCGATCCAGATGGGCACCGGCTGGCCCGTCACCGGATTCAGCGCGTAGCCACCGGTGAAGACGCCCTCCTTCTCCGCGTCCTCGCCCAGCCGCTCCGTCTTGTTCTGGGCGGCCATCTTCTTCGCGAACGCGTCCACGTCCGCGCGGCGGTCCGCCGTCGTCACCTGGGCCACGAGCTTGTGGTCCGGCGCGAGCACCACGTAGGTGCAGCCGTAGAGCGTGTCCACGCGGGTGGTGAAGACGCGCAGGGCGGCGTCATGCCCCTGCACGCGGAAGTCCACCTCCGCGCCGTCCGAGCGGCCAATCCAGTTGCGCTGGGCGGAGGTGATGCGGTCCGGCCACTCCTTGAGCGTGTCGAGCGCGTCGAGCAGGTCCTGCGAGTACTTCGTGATGCGGAACGCCCACTCGGGCATCTCCTTGTCCTGCACCTCGGAGTCGCAGCGCTCGCAGCGGCCGTCCTTCACCTGCTCGTTGGCGATGACGGTGTGACAGCCGGTACACCAGTTCACCTTGCTGAAGCGGCGATAGACGAGCCCGCGCTCGAGCATCTGGAGGAAGAACCACTGGTTCCAGCGGTAGTACTCCGGCTGGCTGGTGTTGACCTCGCGCGTCCAGTCGTAGCTGTAGCCGAGCGTCTTGATCTCCGCCTTGAACGACTCGATGTTCTCGCGGGTGCGGATGGCCGGGTGGACGCCGTCCTTGATGGCCGCGTTCTCCGCCGGCAGGCCGAAGGCGTCCCAGCCCATGGGGTGCAGCACGTCGAAGCCGCGCATCTGGTAGTAGCGCGCGTAGACGTCCCCGATGAGGTAGTTGCGCACATGCCCCATGTGCATCTGGCCACTGGGGTACGGCAGCATCTCCAGGACGTACTTCTTCGGGGCATCCGGGCGCCTGCCTGCCCGGAAGAGGCCCTCCTGCTCCCAGCGGGTCTGCCACTTTCCTTCAATCGACTGCGGCTCGTAACGCTCGTTCATCGCCATGGCTTCTCGGTCTCTTAGCGGGAGGTAGGACACGCGGGCAACAAGTCTTGGCGCGTCGAAAGCCTGGACGGCTGGCGGCCCCGGGGCCCTGACCGGGAAACCCGGATGGGCGGGGACCCGGCAGGCCCCAGGCCAGGGCCAGGCTTCGCTCGGTGCTTGCCCTTGGGGCCGGGCACGACTAACTCGCCTTCCCGGTCTGGAGCAGAGGGAGAGCACCATGCAGGTCGTGAGTGTGAAGAAGGCCCTGTCGGGGGCCGTCGAAGCGGGCTCGAAGGTGGAGGTGCGCGGCTGGGTGCGGACGCGCCGCGACTCCAAGGCGGGCATCAGCTTCGTGAACGTGAGCGACGGGTCGGTCTTCGACCCCATCCAGGTCGTCGCGCCCAATTCGCTGCCCAACTACGAGAAGGAAATCCTGCACCTCACCGCGGGCGCCTCCGTCATCTGCCGGGGCACGCTGGTGCAGTCCCAGGGCAAGGGTCAGGCCTTCGAGATTCAGGCGGACGAGGTGCAGGTGCTGGGTCTGGTGGACGACCCGGACACCTACCCCATCCAGCCGAAGCAGCACTCGCTGGAGTTCCTGCGGGAGGTGGCGCACCTGCGCGTGCGCACCAACACCTTCGGGGCCATCACCCGCGTGCGCAACGCGGCGGCGCAGGCGGTGCACCGCTTCTTCCACTCGGAAGGCTTCTGCTGGGTGAACACGCCCATCATCACCGCGAGCGACGCGGAGGGCGCGGGGCAGATGTTCCGCGTGTCCACGCTGGACGCGCACAACCCGCCGCGGGGTGAGAACGGGAAGATCGACTGGGGCAAGGACTTCTTCGGCAAGGAGGCCTACCTCACCGTGTCCGGACAGCTGAACGTGGAGGCGTACTGCCTCGCGATGTCGAAGGTCTACACGTTCGGCCCCACGTTCCGCGCGGAGAACAGCAACACCACGCGGCACCTGGCCGAGTTCTGGATGATTGAGCCGGAGATCGCCTTCGCGGACCTCAACGAGGACGCGCTGCTGGCGGAGCGGTTCCTCAAGTACGTGTTCAAGGCCGTGCTGGATGAGTGCGCGCCGGACATGAAGTTCTTCGAGGAGCGCCAGCAGAAGGGCGTCACGGAGCGGATGGAGAAGTTCATCGGCTCCAGCTTCGAGCGCATCGACTACACGGACGCCGTCTCCATCCTCCAGAAGGCGAAGAAGAAGTTCGAGTACGCGCCGGAGTGGGGCAAGGACCTCCAGACGGAGCACGAGCGCTACCTCACCGAGGAGCACGTGGGCCGGCCCGTGGTGGTGATGAACTACCCAGAGGCCATCAAGGCCTTCTACATGCGCATCAACGAGGACGGGAAGACCGTGGCCGCCATGGACGTGCTCGCCCCGGGCATTGGGGAGATCATCGGCGGCAGCCAGCGCGAGGAGCGCCTGGACGTGCTGGACGCGCGCATGAGGAAGTTCGGCCTCGATCCCGCGCACTACCAGTGGTACCGCGACCTGCGCCGCTACGGCACGGTGCCGCACGCGGGCTTCGGCCTGGGGTTCGAGCGGCTCATCGTCTACATCTGCGGCCTGCAGAACATCCGCGACGCCATCCCCTACCCGCGCGTGCCGGGCTCCGCCACGTTCTAGTCCGCGCCACCGCGCAGTGAAGTCAGCAAGGGCCTCCCGTGGCGCGTCCACTGGAGGCCCTTTCTTTTCGGGGCAGGATTGACCGGCGCGATGCCCTGGCTACGTTGGGCACCGTGTCCTGGCACCCGCATCAGGTGGCTCGCTGGCTGAGGCTCGCGCTGGCGTGCGTCGCGCTGGCGCTGGGCGCCGGTGCCTCCGCGCATTCGCTGCCAGGGCCCCAGGCGGCGGTCGCGGTCCTCGTCGAGCGGCGCGCTCCCGAGGTCCGGCACCAGGCGGAGGCACCCGCCCGGACCGAAGCGTCCCTGCCGTCGTCATGGCCTTCGCGTGTCCATGCCAGCACGTCGCATGGCGGCGTGGCGCGGGCCTCGCGGCTCCCGGGGCCACCGCACCGCTACTTCCTGCTGCATCGCGCACTCCTGAACTGAGGGCTTCCAGAGGTCCGTCCCTGGAAGTCCACCCGGTTCCTGGAGTCCTCCATGCCGTCGCTCTCGCGTGCGGGACGTGCCCTCTGGCGCGTCCTCAAGGCGGGCCTGCGCAGGTGCATTCGCGCCTGCCGGCTCGTCCTCATCCTCATCCTTGTCGTCCTGCCCAATCCCCTGGTGATGGTCCTGTCCGTCTTCCTTGGACCCGATCGCCGCAACCATCCCGCGGAGGTGCTGCGCAAGAAGAAGGAATAGTCTCAGGTCTTCTTCGTGATGCCGGCGCGCTCCTGCGCGAGCGCGCCGAGCGCGGACCAGTCCTCATCGCCGCGCCCCTGGGCGACGCCGGTGAGGAAGTGGTCTCGCAGCAGGCTCGCGAGTGGCAGCGGCACCTCCGCCGCCCTTCCCGCTTCGAGCGCCAGCGTCACGTCCTTGAGGCCCAGGCGCAGCGCGAAGCCCGCGGGCGTGTACTGCCCCTTCGCGATGGCGCCCGCGTAGTTCTCGAAGATGGGCGCCTTGGCGAAGACGGACTTGAAGACGTCCAGGAACGCGGCGCGCTCCACGCCGCACTTCTCCGCGAGCGCGAAGGACTCCGACAGCGCTTCCATCATCGACGCGATGAGGAAGTTGCCGGACAGCTTCACCGTGTTCGCGGCGGACGGCCGTTCTCCCAGCTCCGTGAGGCCCCGCCCCAGGGCCGTGAGCACCGGACGCACGCGCTCCATCTGCGCCTTCGGGCCGGCGGCGACGACCCAGAGCTGCTTGCCCGCGGCGGCTTCTGGCCGGCCGAAGACGGGAGCGGAGACGTAGCCCTGTCCCGCGTCCGTGTGCGCCTTCGTCAGCCGCTCCGACAACGCGACGGAGATGGTGCTGGAGGAGACATGGATGGCGTTCTTCGGCAGGGCGCTGACGATGCCGTCCTTCCCCAGCACTGCTTCTTCCGCGGCGTGGTCGTCCGCGAGCATGGACACGACGACCTCCGCGTCGCGGGCAGCCTCCGCGGGCGTCTTCGCCACGCGCGCGCCCTGCTGCTTCAGCGGATCCGCCTTGGAGGCGGTGCGGTTCCAGACAACGAGCTCATGGCCCGCGCCGGCCAGGTTCTTCGCCATGGGTGTGCCCATGTTCCCCAACCCGATGAAGCCGACCTTCATGGAGATGCTCCCTTCGTGCTCGCGTTCACGCTTCGTTCGACTGTTCTTCCGACACGTCCAGCCGCTCGAAGGCGCGGCCCAGGACGGCGACGCCCAGCGCCACCTCCGCGAAGAGTGCTCCCGCCGCCGCCAACCCCGCGAGCGGAACCGCCCAGCGCCCCATGACAGTGAACAGCGGATAGCCCACGAGGAGGGCTATGACGGCGGCCGGCAACAGTCCCAGGAACGTCACCACCAGCGTGCCCACCAGCGTGAGCAGCCGCTGGCCCAGCGCCTCCACGCCGCGTGCCCGCTCGGAGTCCGCCGGAATCCACGCGGGCAGCAGCACCACCGCCGCGTTCTGCACGAACAGCCCCGCCAGGCCCAGCGCCGGCAACACCGACAAGAGGCCCAGCACCACCGGCGTGGACCATGGCGCGAGCGTCACGTCGTCCGCGCCCACCCCCAGCACCAGCGCCACGAGCAACATCACCCACTGCGCCACACCCAACGTCAGCGCGGACGCCGCCAGCTCCGCGCCCACCACCTGCCGCCCCGTGAGCGGCAGCGCGCGCAGGAGCTCCAGCTTCGGCAGGTCCATGCGCAGGTCGGTGCGGAACGCGCTCGGGCCAATCACGGCCATGGCCACCGCGACCATCAGCGCCATGGGCCCCAGGAACTCACGGCTGTTGGAGAACAGCCGCGTGTCCCCCATCACCAGCGCGAACACGGCGCCCAGCACCCCGAAGGACAGCAGCATCGCCAGCCCGCTGCCCATGCGCCTGCGCGCGATGAGGTTCTTCCACAGGAGCGCGACCTCTGGACGCCCCCGGGCCTTCAGCACGAAGGGCACCCGGCCCACGCGCAGATTGCCCGAGCGCGCGGCCCGCTGTGCCCGCCGCCGCGTCCGCGCTTCCGCCCCGGCCACCGCGGAGTCCTCGAAGGGAACCTCCACCGCGAGCACCCAGGCGTAGTGCGCCACCAGCAGCGCCAGCGACGCGGGCAGGTAGCGCAGGAAGCCCTCCCAGCTTCGCGCCATCGCGGGGGCCACCAGCGCCCGGCCCGGCCACAGCACCGCTCGGGGCCCGGGGGCGTTGAGCACGTCGCGCAACCACTCGCGTACGGCGAAGGGCGTGGAGAGGTTCTCCGGCAGCGGGTGGTCGCTCAGCGTGGACAGCAGCGCGCCCATCCCCGCGACCATGACGACCGCCACGATCGCCCACCGCACCACGCTGCCCCAGCGGCCTTGAGACACGAGCCACGCGCGCACGAAGGACGCCGCCGTGCCGTGCAGGTAGAGCGTCCCCATGGCCAGCGCCGCGCCCAGGAAGAAGAGCACCGGGCGGGGGCTGGTGAAGCGCCCCACGAAGAGGGTCGCCGCCAGCGCCGCGAGCATCGCGCTCAAGAGGCCGCGCAGCAGCTTGTAGTGCAGGAGCGCCTTGCGCGTGACGGGCGCGGCGAAGAAGGTCTGCACCTCCGTCTGCGTGAAGGTCAGCGCGGGCCGGTCCGCGCCCAGCACCCACGCCGTCACCAGCGTGCCCAGCACGGAGACCTCCAGCGAGAACTCCGCGAACAGCCTCGCGTTGGGCGACACCGCGCGGCCCGTGCCCTGCACGAAGACGCTGCGCCCCACCAGCGAATACAGGTACGCGAGCCCCACCAGCGCGCCCAGGAGGTAGCGCGGACGCTTCAGCCGCTGCACCTGGCGCACCACCCGGTTGCGCCACGTCCTCACCCAGAGGAACGCCACCGCGCTCGGGAAGCTCACGCCGGTTCGTTCCCCCGCGCTCCCGCCTCCTCCGACGCCGCGCTGGTGATGCGCACGAACAGCTCCTCCAGCGACGCGCCGTCCCCGGCTCCACCCGCCATCTGCTCGCGGATCTCCGCCAGCGAACCCAGCGCCACCGCGCGCCCTCCGGCGATGACGAGCAGCCGGTGGCACAGCTCCTCCACCAGCGGGAGCAGGTGCGACGACAGCACCAGCGCCGTGCCCTCCTCCGAGCGGCGGCGCAGCGAGGCCTTCATGCGGCGGATGCCCAGCGGATCCAACCCCGTCAGCGGTTCATCCAGGAGGATGAGCCGGGGCTGGTGCAGGAAGCCGCACGCGATGGACAGCTTCTGCTTCATGCCCCGCGACAGCTCGCCCGGCAGCGACTTCTCCCGGCCCGTGAGCTCCATCTCCGCCAGGAGCGCGCGGCCCCGCTCCTCCCAGTCCTCCACGCCGTAGAGGCGCGCGGTGAAGTTCAGGTGCTCCCAGACGGTGAGGTACTCGAAGAAGCGCGGCTCGTCCGGGAGGAAGGCCAGCTGGCGCTTCGCCTCCACCGGCGCCTGCGCCACGTCGAAGCCCGCCACCCGCACACGCCCCTCGGAGGGCGGAAGGATGCCGGCCAGGCACCGCAGCGTGGACGTCTTGCCCGCGCCGTTGGGCCCCACCAGTCCCAGCACCTCGCCCGGTGCCACCTGGAAGGACAGGCCGCGCACCGCCCGCACCGCGCCGTACGTCTTCTCCAGCCCTTCGACGTCCAGCGCCGGTTCCATGCGTGCCCTTGGGATTCCTGTCGAAGCTCAGCCGAGCTTCAACAGTTCCTTCACCGTGTCCAGCACCACGCGGGCCTGCACGGGCTTCACCAGGTAGGCCGTGGCCCCCAGCGCCATGGCCCGCTCGCGGTCCGCCGCCGCGCCCTCCGTCGTCACCACGACGATGGGCACCGCCCGGTGCTCTTCCGTCTGGCGGATGTGGTGGATGAGCTTCAGCCCGTCCATCAACGGCATGTTGATGTCCGTCATCACCAGGTCGAAGCGGCCCTGCGTGGAGAGCTTCTTCAGCCCATCCACGCCGTCCTGTGCCTCGATGCAGACCACGCCGGCCAGGCGCTGGAGCGCGTACATGATGCTGCGGCGCATGGCCTGCGAGTCATCCACCACCAGCGCGCGGATCTGCTGCGACATGGACACCAGCCTAGCACCCGCGCGCCGTCCGGCCCGGGATTGTGCGGCGGCTGTCATGCAGCCAGCGATTCACTGCCCGCCGGACTGCCGTCGGCGGCGCACCAGCGCGGCCAGCTCCGTCCCGATGGCGTCCAGGGCCAGCACCCGGCTCACCGCGCCCGTGGCGATGGCCTCCTTGGGCATGCCGTACACCACCGCCGTGTCCTCGGACTCGGCCCACGTCTCGCCGCCCTCGCGGCGGACCGCGCGCACGCCCTGCGCCCCGTCCGCTCCCATCCCCGTCAGCACCACCGCCACCGCGCGCGGACCCAGCACGTCCGCCGCGCTCTCGAAGAGCCGGTCCACCGACGGTGCGTACTTGTCCGCGGGCACCGGCGACGGCGTGCGCAGCTCCAGTCGCCCGGTGCGGTCCGACAGCAACAGGTGGCGGCCTCCCGGCGCGATGTAGACGTGGCCCGGCTTCACCACGTCGCCCTCGCACGCCTCCCTCACCGTGAAGGGACCGATGCGGTCCAACCGCTCCGCGAAGGCCTTGGTGAACTGCGATGGCATGTGCTGGCCCACCAGCACGCTGACGGTTGGTTCCGTGGCCAGTCCCTCCAGGAGCCGCTGCACCGCGGGAGGCCCGCCCGTGGACGCGCCCACGGCGATGATCTGCGGCACCTCCCCCGACAGCAAGACGCCGCGCAGCGCGGCTCCGTGGCGTCCCCCGGGCTTCACGTGGCGCGCCGCGAGCACCTTGTCGATGAGCTCGCGCCGCAGGTGCTCCAGCGCCGCCGGCGTGACCTGGGGCGGCTTGGCGATGAAGTCGAACGCGCCCAGCTCCAGCGCCTTGCCCACGTCCGAGCGGTGCGCGTAGCTGGAGATGACGATGACGGGCGTGGGCGCCGCGCGCATGAGCAGCCGCAGGAACGTGTGGCCTCCCAGCCGGGGCATCTCCAGGTCCAGCGTCACCACGTCGGGCTTCAGGTCCAGGACCTTCTTGAGCCCCTCCTCGCCGTCCTGGGCCCAGTCCAGCACCATCACCTCCGCGGAGGACTCCAGCAGCGTGGTGAGCGTGCGGCGGTTGGTGGCCGAGTCGTCGATGACGAGCACCGTGAGCGGGCGTCCCATCAGCGGCCCTCCCCGCCCGGAAGCTCGGGCCGGCGGTAGACGAGGTCGCCCTTCAGGTGCACCAGTTCGAAGTCCGCGCCCAGGCTGAGCAGGTTCTCCGCGTGTCCCAGGAGCAGGTAGCCCCCGGGACAGAGCCGGTCGCGGATGACGCCCAGCACGCGGCGGCGCGCGGCCAGGTCGAAGTAGATCATCACGTTGCGGCAGAAGACGACGTCCGAGCGCGGCACCAGCTGGCTGCCCGCCACGTCCGACAGGTTGTGGTGACCGAAGTTCACCCACGCCTTCACGTCGTCGCGCACGCGGACGCGGTTCACCCCCACCGGCACGAAGTAGCGCTCCAGCAGGTCCGGCGGCGTCGCGCGCAGGGCGCTGGGGCCGTACTCGGCGCGGCGGGCCACGGCCAGCACGCGGCGGGACAGGTCCGTGCCCAGGACCTCCACGTCCCAGTCGTTGAAGCGGCCGCTCTCCTTGAGCAGCATGGCCAGCGTGTACGCCTCCTCACCGGAGGAACACCCCGCCGACCACAGCCGCAGCCGCCGCGTGTGCGCGTTGCGCTTCTCCAGGATGGGGAGCAGCTCCTCGCAAAAGGCCTTGAGCTGCGCGGGTTCGCGGAAGAAGTACGTCTCGTGCGTGGTGAGGGACTCCACCGCTGCTTCCAGCTCCGCGCTGCGCTGGGCGTCGTAGCGCAGGTAGCGGTGGTAGGAGCCGAAGTCCTGGATCCCCAGCGCCTCCAGCCGGGGCCACAGCCGGCGCTCCATCACGAACTTCATGTTCTCGTGGATGAGGATTCCGCAGTGCGCGTAGACGTGGTCGCGCAGCAGCCGGAACTCCTCCAGCGTCATCTCCGGGCGGCCCTCGTCGAAGCGTGGCATCCGAGTCCTCCCCTCAGCGCCCCGACAACAGGACGACCGCTTCCGCCAGCGCCACCTGGGCCAGCGCGTCCTGCTCCACCGCCATCGCCTGCTCGAGCGCGGGCAGGCACTCCGGCCGCCCCAGCCCGCCCAGCACGCGCGCCGCGGTCGCCCGCACGTCCCAGCGGGGATGGCCCAGGAGCGACACCGCCAGCGCCGCCCCATCCGCCGAGGCCTCCGCCGACCCCAGCGCCGCCAACGCCGCCTTCACCACCTCCGCGTCGTGATGGCTGAGCGCGTCCCACAGCACGCCCGCGCCCACAGTGCCCAGCTTCGTCAGCGCGCGCACCGCCAGCATCGCGAGCGCACCATCGCCGTGGCGCACCAGGGCCTCCAGGTCCGGGGAGCGCTCCTTCGCGCCCGCCGCGCCCACGGCCTCCACCGCGGCCACGCGCACGCCGCGGTCCTCGTCCTTCAGCGCGAGCCCCAGGAACGTCGCGGCCTCCCTGCCGCCCTGCTGCCCCAGGGAGCGCACCGCGGCGATGCGCACCTTGGGGGACTCATCCGCCAGCGCACCTCGCGCCAGCTCCAGGCCGGCCTCGCCGTCCGCCCGGCCCGCGGCCTCCACCGCCGCCGCGCGCCAGGAAGCGTCTTCATCGCGAGCAATCCGCCGCAGCACGGGCAACACCCTCGCCCCGCCCAGCCGGCCCAGCACCGCCACCGCCGCGGGCGTCGTGCGCTGCTCCACCGCCGCCTCCAGCGCGGCCAGCGCGGCCAGCGGATGGGCCACCGTCAGCTGCTCCAGCGCTCGCGCCGCCATGCCCGACAGCGAGGGGTCCGAGAGCAGCTCCACCAGCGGCGTCACGGCGTCCGGAGAGTGCGTGCGCCCCAGCGCACGCACCACCACCGCGCGCAGGTCGTCCTCCGCCCACTCCAGGAGCGCGCACAGCTCCGGCACCGACGTCGAGTCCACCAGCAGCACCAGCGCCTCGGCCGCCACCGTGCGCGCGGGCAGCGACAGCGTGCCCATGCTCCCGAGCAGCAGACGCCGGCCCTCCGGCCCCAATTGGCCCAGCGTGAAGAGCACCTCGCGCAACAGCCGGTCCTCGCGCGCCACCTCCGCCACCGCCACTGCCAGCGACGCTTCGCCCAGCGCGCCGGCCGCCACCAGCGCGCCGGCCCGCACCCGGACGTCGTCGCCGTCCAGGGCCTCCGCCACATGCGCCGTCACGCCCGGGATGCCGCTCAGCACCGAGCGCGCCACGGCATCCAGCTCACCACGCTCGTACGGGCCCAGCCCCACAGCCTGTTTCCCCAGCGCGACGAGCGCCGCCTCGCGCACCGAGCGCACCGGCGACCCCAGCGCCCGACAGATGCGCTCCGTGGCCACGCCCGGGGGGTACAGGCCGAGGAGCCGCAGGGCGCTGCGCTGCACCCCCGGGTCCTCCACCAGCGCCATCACCCGCTCCAACGGGGGCGCGCGCTTGAGCGACGCGAGCCCCTCCAGCGCGGCCAGCCGCAACAGGGGCGCGGGCGCGTCCAGCAGGCCTTCCAGCGCCCGCGCCGCGGCATCTCCGCCCATCCGGCCCAGCGCCTCCGCGGCCGACACGCGCACGTTGAGGTCGTCGTCGGAGAGCGCGCGCAGGAGTACGTCCTCCACCTCCGGGCGGCCCAGCTGGCCCAGGATGTCCGCCGCCAGCTTTCGCTGATCCGGATCCTCGTGCTCCAGCAGGTGCACCAGCGGCGGGATTGCCACCGGCCCCATTCCGGCCAGCGCCTCGGCCGCCGCGTTGCGCGCGCCCGTCTCGCCGCGCCTGCCCAGAACGGAGATGAGCCGCGCGGTGACTCCCGGCGCATCCGGTACGTGGCGCAGTCCTTCCGCCGCCGCGTGGCGCACGCGCCAGCTCTCGTCATGCAGGCCGGTGGTGAAGGTCTCCAGGGCTCCGGGCGCGCGCGGATCCACCGCCTGCAGCGCCCGGTACCGCGCTTCTTCCTGCCCCGCGGGGGACCGCACCGTGTCGCTCATCCGCCGTCCTCCTTCGGGGTTCGTGTTGCTCGGGATGGCCACATCCTGCTCGAAGCCGCCGGGGGAGTCGCGTCCCACGAGGCCCCGTCAGCCCTCCTCCCCAGGCGCTCCCCGCGCCGGAGGGCAGCCCGGCGCTGGATGGAAACGTTCACCTTCGCACCCTTCGCGTCCACGGCGTGGAATGCGACTCAGTGCGCCAGGGGCCCCGCGTTCCAGCCCTTCTGTCTGAAGAACCAGAGGGAATAGAGGCCCAGGACGCTCAGCCAGCGGGCGGCAGGCGGGAGTCTCGCTCCAGCTCCGCGCGAAGGAGCGCCTTCAAGTCCAGCAGCAACCGCAGCCGCTCCGGCGGTCCGCACACGCCCACCACGAACGGCGTGCGCCCCCCGGCCATGAGCGCCGGCGCGGGCTTGATGTCAGCCCGGCGCACGCGCAGCACCTCCGCCACGCGGTCCACCCGCGTCACCACGCGCCGCGTTCCCAGCCGGCACACGAGCAGGCGCGTGCGCCGCGTCTCCTGTGCGGGCTCGCCCAGCAAGCGCCGTCGCAGGTCCACCACGGGCAGCATCGCGCCGCGCAGGTGCAGCACTCCCTCCACGAAGGCGGGCGCGTGCGGGATGGGAATCACACGCTGGGGCGGGAGGATCTCCTCCACTCGCATGATGTCCAGCACGTACTCCTCGTTGCCCACGAAGAAGGCGCACAGCTGCACCTCGGCCGAGGGCGTCTCGGAGGTCTTCTCGCCGCGCGGTCGGCGGACCATCAGGTTCACGGGGTCCGTCATGGGGCGAGCGCCTGCTCCGGATCCAACAGGATGTAGAGCTGCGAGCCCTTGCGCCCCAACCCCGCCACGCAGTCCCGGTCTCCACGCAGCCCCGCGGGCGACAGCTCCACCATGGACGGCTTGAGCCGCACCACGCCCGCCACCGAGTCCACCCATACGCCCGCGGGCCCGTCCTCCGTCTTGAGCACCAGGATGCGCGAGGCCCGGGGTGGCAGGCCCGCGTCCGGCCCCGCCACCAGCGGAGGCACGTCCGCCAGCCGCAGCCGCAGCTTCACGTCGTAGACGGGCAACAACTCCCCGCGCAGGTTCATCACGCCCAACAGCTGCGGCTCCGCGCGCGGAATCTCCGTGAGCAGCGGCACCTTGCAGATCTCCCTCACCGCGAGGATGGGCACCGCGTAGCACTCCGCCTCCAGGCGGAAGGCCAGGTACTCGACGGGCTCCTCCTCCAGCAGCGGCTGCGCCAGGTCGTCACTGCCCGCGGCGAAGTCCAGCAGGCCGCCGACGTCCTCGTCCGGGCGGTAGAAGAACGCGTCGAGCAGGGCTTCGAAACGGGACACGCCCGGGAGGATAGCAGCCCCCGGCGTGGACGCCTCAAGCGCGGCGCCGCTCCTGCGCGATGCCCTCTTCCAGGAGTTCCGCGACATCCAGAACCAGGACGGTGCGGCGGTTGCCCAGGTCGGTGGCGCCGGAGATGCCCTTCACGCGGCTCAGCCGGCCGCCCAGGGGCTTGGTGACGATGTCCTGCTGGCCGAAGAGCTCGTCCACCGCGATGCCCAGCCGCTGCTGCGCCAGCCCCACCACGACGACGAAGTGGCGGTTCACCTCGCGCTCCGGCAGGTGGAACAGGCGCCCCAGCCGCAAGAAGGGCAGCGTCTGGCCGCGCAGGTCCAGCACCTCGCGCCGCTCCACGGTGCGGATGTCGCGCGGCTGCACGGAGAGGATCTCCAGGACGCTGTTGAGCGGCACCGCGTAGGTGCGGCCGCTGACGCCCACCACCAGCGCGCGCACGATGGCCAGCGTCACCGGCAGCGTCAGGTGGAAGGCCGTGCCCTTCCCGCGCTCGCTCCACACGTCGATGATGCCGGAGAGGTTGCCCAGGTTGTTCTTCACCACGTCCAGGCCCACGCCTCTTCCGGAGAGCGCGCTGACGCTGGAGCGGGTGGAGAAGCCCGGCAGGAAGATGAGGTTGAGCAGCTCGCGCCGCGTCATCTCACTGACCTGGGACGGCGTGACGAGCCCACGCGACAGCGCCACCTCGCGCACGCGCACCTCGTCGATGCCCGAGCCGTCGTCGGACACGCTGATGACGACGTGGTTGCCCTTCTGCTCCGCGCGCAGCCGGACCGTCGCGCGCCGGGGCTTGCCTGTGGACAGCCGCGACTCCGGGCCCTCCGCGCCGTGGTCGATGGCGTTGCGGATGAGGTGCATCAGCGGGTCGCTGAGCTCCTCCACGATGAGCTTGTCGAGCTCCACCTCGCCGCCGGAGCTGACGAAGTCGATCTCCTTGCCGGCCTCGCGGGCAATCTTCCGCACCAGCCGCGCCAGCTTGTCGAAGACCTGGCCCACCGGGACCATGCGCGCTTCGAGCAGCCCCTCCTGGAGCGCCTCCAGCTTGCGCTCCAGCTGCCGCGTCTCCCGCGACAGCTCCTGGCCGAAGAGCTTGGACAGCGCGACGGTGCCGTCCTGCCGGGACGTCTCCGCCAGCCGCTGGAGGTTGGCCTTGATGAGCAGCAGCTCGCCCACCATGTTGATGAGCCCGTCCAGCCGCCCGATGTCCACGCGCACCGTCTGCGTGAGCGAGCGCAGGGACGTCTCTTCCGCCTTGGGACGGCCCGCGGAGAGGGGCGCGGACGCGGCGGCCTGGAGCCCCACCACAGTGGCCGGAGGTGACACCGCCCGGATGCGCGGAGGACTTGCCCCCGGGTGCGCGGGCACGGTCGCGAGGCCTCGGGTCTCCACCGGCCCCTCCGCGTCCCCGTCCTCCGGAGGCAGCACCTCGACGTCCTCGCGCACGGTCGCGGCATCGCGTGGCCGAGGCACGTCGAACGAGGGCCCCGTCGAGCCCGATTCCGGCGGCCGGACGGACAGCGGCGCCAGCTCCGCGGGCGTGCCCCGGAGGCCGTCCTCCAGTGCTTGCGCGCCCACCTTCGCGCCGAAGATGAGATCGAACGCGATGCCGGTGGAGCCGCCCGGCCGCGACGAGGGCAGCGTGCTGATGACCTCGCCCAGGGGCTTGAGGCGCGCGTTCAGGTCCGCGAGTCCCTGGTCGAAGTCCGTGAGGTCGAACGCCGCACGCACCCGCCACAGCGCCACCCCGCGCCGCACGTTCTCGCGCAGCCGGTGTTCTTCGTACTCGGTGAAGACGGCGCGCACCGTCGCGTCCAGCTCCAGCCGCTCCAGCGGATCCTCTTCCACGGCGGGCGGGGGCGAACCCAGCCGCGCCATGCGGTCCTCCATGTCGCGGGTGCGCTGGGAGAGCTCGGGGCCCTCCTCGCTCCGGGACGCCTCCCCGAGCAGCGCCTGGAACGTGTCCAGCGCGTCCACCAGCGTGTCCAGGACCTGGTCATCCAGCGTCAGCCGGCCCAGCCGAAGGCGGTCCAGCAGGTCCTCCGCCGCGTGCGCCAGCTGGGTGATGCGCTCCTGGCCGAAGAGGCCCGACAGGCCCTTGAGCGAGTGCGCCGCGCGGAAGATGCCGTTGATGTGCTCGGGGTCCGCCTCCAGGCCCCGCGCCTCGTCCAGGGCCAGCAGGTCGCGGCCCAGCGCATCCAGGATTTCGGTGGCCTCGGCGACGAACTCCGCCAGCGCCTTGCCCCCAGGCGTCACAGAGGCTTCAGGAAGCGCCGCAGGAGCGCCTCCAGGTCCGCCGGCTGGAACGGCTTCACCAGGTAGCCAGCAGCGCCCAGCGCCATGCCCCGCGAACGGTCCTGCTCACGCCCCTCGGTGGTGACGATGATGAGCGGCACGTCCCGGTAGTTGGGGTTCTTCTTGACGAAGTTGATGAGTTCCAGCCCGTTGATGTCGGGCATGTTGATGTCGGTGATGATCAGGTCGAAGCGCTGACGCGGCAGCAGCTTCAGCGCCTCGAAGCCGCTGGCGGTGGTGACGGCCTCGACGCCGTCCACGGCCTCCACGGTCGCGGCGATGTGCTCGCGCGACACCTTGGAGTCCTCGACGATCAACACCTTGAACTTCATCGCGCGCGCCTCAAGGGCCGGATGCTAGCAGAACCCCTGTCTGGCCGCTGCGCGTCAACCCTTCCGGGATGACAGCGATCCGACAAGGCCCTTGTCCGCGAGGAGGGACACCCGTCCCCCCTTGAACGCAGGCAGGAACTGCCGCTGGTACGCTTCCGCCCGAGCGGAGTCGCTCAGGGAAGACCCCTGAGGCACCTCCAAGGCCACGGAGTCCACCTTCGCGCGGCTCAAGACCTTCGCCGCGCCCGCCAGCGCCTCCCCCAGCGAGGCCGCGTCCAGGCGCTTCCGGGAGCCCAGCCCCACCACGAAGATGCGCGGCACGGTCAGCTTCCCGTCCGACGGCAACAGGAGCCAGTCGTCCTTCACGCCGGTGAAGAACCCCCCCTGGAGCACGCGAGACAGGGCGCCGCACAGCCGCCAGTCCACGTAGCCGGCGGAGGACGGCAGGGGGCGGTCGTCCTCGGCCACGAAGAGGCAGAGGGCGTCCACCCCGTTCAGCGCGTCCAGGCCCTCCAGGCCCACGTCCAGGGTCTGCGTCTGGCTCACGGCTTCCCGAGCGCCACCGCGACGCGGTCCAAGAGGCCGTTGACGAAGGCGCTCGACTCCTCGTTGCCGAAGTTCTTCCCCAGCTCCACCGCTTCGTTGATGGTCACCTTGCGGGGGATGTCCGGGCGGTACTTCAGCTCGAAGATGCCCAGCCGCAGCACGTTCCGGTCGATGCGGGACATGCGGTCCAGGCGCCAGTTGTGGCTGTGGCGTTCGATGAGCCCATCAATCTCCTCGCGGTGGGCCTCCACGCCCTCCACGATCTCCTTGGCGAACTTCACCGCGTCCGGCTCCGGCGTACCGTCCTCCGAGGAGGCGGCCCACGCCGCGTCCAGGGCCTCCCGCGTGGTGGCGCCCTGGGTCATCTCCAACTTGTAGAGCGCCTGCAGCGCCCGCTCTCGTGCCGTTCTGCGCGCGCCCATCGCGGTTATCCCTTTCGCTCCGCGCCGGACATCCGCGCGAAGAGGTTGACCATCTCGATGCAGGCCAGCGTGGCCTCCGCGCCCTTGTTGCCCGCCTTCACGCCCGCCCGGTCGATGGCCTGCTCCACGGTATCGCACGTGAGGACGCCGAACGTCACCGCCGCCGGCCGGGGGCCCGCCGCGGCGCTGAACGCCACCGAACCAATGCCCTTGGCGCACTCGCCGGCCACGTAGTCGAAGTGGGGGGTGCCGCCGCGAATCACCGCGCCCAGGACGATGATGCCCGCGTACTGGCCACCCTCCGACACGCGGCGGGTGACGCCGGGCAGCTCATAGGTGCCGGGGCAGCGGTACACGTCGATGGCGTCGTCCTTCACGCCATGGCGCACCAGGGTGTCCACGGCGCCCTTCAAGAGCTCCTCCGTGATGAAGCTGTTGAACCGGGACACGCAGATGGCGAACCGGCCCTGGGGGGGGAGGAAATCCCCTTCGAAATAGCGAGGCATGGCGCGCTCCTTACACCACCCGAGCCCCTACCCGCGAGGGCTGAAACCCGCCGCCCGCACCACCGCCTCGGTCAGCCCCGCTCCCTGGGCGGCGGCCTCCGGGGCGCCCCGGAGGGCGTACAGCCGGGCCACGTACTTGCCAATGAGGTCGCCCTCCAGGTTCACCCGGGCCCCGGGCCCCTTGCCGTGCAGGGTGGTGCGCTCCTGCGTCTCCGGAATCAGCTGCACCCGGAAGCGGTCCGTCTCCACCGCGTTCACCGTGAGGCTGATGCCGTCGATGGTGACGGAGCCCTTCTCGATGAAGCAGGGCGCCAGCTCCGGAGGCAGCTGGAACACCATCACCCACGAGCCGCCCTCCGCGTACGTCTCCAGCACTTCACTGACGGCGTCCACGTGGCCCGACACCAGGTGTCCGCCCAGCCGGTCCCCCAGGGCGAGCGCCCGCTCCAGGTTCACCTTGTCGCCCGTCTTCCGGGCCCCCAGGGTGGTGCGCCGAAGCGTCTCCGGGGCCGCCTGCACGCGGAAGGTGTCCCCGCCCTTCTCCACCACCGTGAGGCAGGCGCCGTCCACGGCGATGGATTCACCCAGCGCGAAGGCCTCCGCGCCCAGCGAGGTGCGAATCCAGAAGTCGGTCATCGCGCCGGTGGTGACGCGGGTGACGGTGCCAGTGTCCTGGATGAGTCCGGTGAACATGGCCGGAACCTTAACGGATGCCCTGGCCGGGCGCTGGCCTTCAGAGCAGCGCGCGCAGGAGGACGTCGTCCCCCACCTTCTCCATCGTCAGGTCCTTTACGGCCAGGGCATGGGCCATGTCCTTCACGCCCAGCTCGCCCGCCCACGACAGGCCCCCGGCCCCCACCAGCTTGGGAGCGAGGAACAGGGCGAGCGCATCCACCAGGTGCTCGCGCAGCAGCGTGCCGTACAGGCCCGCGCCGCCCTCCACGAGCACGTGGTTGAGCCCTTCCTTCTTCACGCGCTTCAGCACCGCCTTCAGGTCCACGCGGTCCTGCTTCGCGCGCACGTTCCACACCTCCACGCCCTGGGCCAGGAAGCGCCGGGCGCGCCGTCCCTCCGGGTCCTCCAGCGTGGCGATGACGGTGCGCGCAGGGCTGCGCTGCGTGAAGACGGTGTGCCCCGGGGACAGCTTGAGGTGCGAGTCCACCACCACGCGCACCGGGTCCTTGCCCCCGCCGCCCGGCAGCCGGGTGGTGAGCTGCGGGTCATCCATGCGCACGGTGTTCGCGCCCACGAGGATGGCGTCCACCTGGTTGCGCAGCCGGTGCACCCACGCGCGCGAAGCCTCGCCCGTCACCCAGCGCGAGTCTCCAGATGGCGCGGCGATCTTCCCATCCAGCGTCACCGCGGCCTTGAGCGTCACCCACGGCAGGCCCGTGCGCATCATCTTGAAGAAGGGCCGGTTGAGCGCGTCCGCCTCGTCCTTGAGGACGTGCGTCACCACCGCCACGCCGCCGCGCTTGAGCCGGTTGAGCCCCTTGCCACTGACGAGCGGATTCGGGTCCGAGGACGCGCTGAACACGCGCCGCACGCCGGCCTCCAGCACCGCCAGGCTGCACGGCGGGGTGCGCCCGTAGTGGTCGCACGGCTCCAGCGTCGTGTAGAGGTCCGCGCCGCGCGCCTTGGAGCCCGCGGCCTCCAGCGCGACGACTTCCGCGTGCGCCGTGCCGGCCTTCTTGTGGTGGCCGCGCGCGATGATGCGCCCGCCCTTCACCAGCACCGCGCCCACGACGGGGTTGGGGCTGGTGCGGCCCAGGCCCTTGGCGGCTTCTTCCAGGGCGATGCGCATGAAGAACTCGGCCACCGCGTGGTCGAAGTCCGCCGCGCGCTTGGAGCGGGGCGTCTTCACCGCCTGCAACCGTGACCTCGTGAGCAAGCGCATACCGCCCTTCCTAACCGTCCTTGGGCGGAGTCACAGGCGGCTTCGCCTTGCGCTCACGCTCCTGGTCCTCGAGCAGGTCCTTCAGCTCGTGCATGAACTCGGAGATGTCCCGGAAGCTCCGGTACACGGACGCGAAGCGCACGTACGCCACCTCGTCCAGTTGCTGTAACCGCCGCATCACGTGCTCGCCAATGGATGAGGAGGGAACCTCCTTCTCCCCCATCCCCTGGAGCAGCCGCTCGATGTCCTCCACCGTCGCCTCCAGCTGCGCGGCGGACACCGGGCGCTTCTCACACGCCTTCTTCAGGCCGTTGAGCATCTTCTCGCGGTCGAAGGCCTCGCGGCGCCCATCCTTCTTCACGATGAGCGGGTAGAGCTCCTCCACCCGCTCGTACGTGGTGAAGCGGCGCTTGCAGACCAGGCACTCGCGGCGCCGCCGGATGACGGAGCCCTCGTGCGACTCTCGCGAGTCGATGACCTTGTTCTCCGGGTCCTGACAGAAGGGGCAGCGCACGGGCGGGCTACTTCAACCGCGAGGCGTACAGCGGGAAGCCCTGCGCCAACTCCTTCACCTGCCCCTTGACCCGCGCGAGCGCCGCGTCGTCCTGCGCGGCGTCCAGCGCCTGGCCGATGAGCCGGCCCACCACCGCCATCTCCGCCTCGCGCATGCCGCGCGTGGTGATGGCCGGGGTGCCCACCCGGACGCCAGAGGTCGTCGTGGGCTTCTCCGGGTCGAAGGGGATCATGTTCTTGTTGACCGTGATGCCCGCCTTGCCCAGCACGTCCTCGGCCACCTTGCCGGTGAGCTTCTTGGCGCGCAGGTCCACCAGCATCAGGTGGTTGTCCGTGCCGCCCGAGCACAGCCGCAGGCCCGCGGACTTCAGCGCCTCCGCCAGCGCCTGCGCGTTGGCGACAATCTGCTTCTGGTACGTCTTGAACTCCGGCGACAGCGCTTCCTTGAAGGCCACCGCCTTGCCCGCGATGGCGTGCATCAGCGGGCCGCCCTGGATGCCGGGGAAGATCTGGCTGTTGATGGTCTTCGCGAAGGCCTCACGGCTGAGCACCATGCCGCCTCGAGGACCGCGCAGCGTCTTGTGCGTCGTCGTCGTGACGATTTCGGCGAAGGGCACCGGCGACGGGTGCACGCCCGCGGCCACCAGGCCCGCGATGTGGGCCATGTCCACCAGCATGGCGGCGCCCACCTTGTCGGCGATCTCCCGGAACTTCGCGAAGTCGAGCGTGCGCGGGTACGCGCTCGCGCCCACCACCAGCACCTTGGGCTTGTGCTCCAGGGCCAGCGACTCCACCTGCGCGAAGTCGATGGTCTCCGTGTCGCGGGACAGGCCGTAGTGGACGACCTTGTAGAGCTTGCCGGAGAAGTTGAACGCCGCGCCGTGGGTGAGGTGGCCGCCGGAGTTCAGGTCCAGGGACAGCATCGTCTCACCCGGCTTCATCAGCGCCATGAAGGCGCCCATGTTGGCCTGGCTGCCGGAGTGCGCCTGCACGTTCACCGCGTCCGCGCCGAACAGCTCCTTCGCGCGCGCGATGGCCAAGTTCTCCGCCACGTCCACCACCTCGCAGCCGCCGTAGTAGCGCTTGCCTGGGTAGCCTTCCGCGTACTTGTTGGTGAGCACGGAGCCCACCGCCTCCAGCACCGCCGGGCTGACGAAGTTCTCCGAGGCGATGAGCTCCAGCCCCTCCTCCTGACGCTCCGTCTCGTGCCGGAGCACCTGGGCGATTTCAGGATCCACCTGGGACAGCGTGCGGGTGTTCTCCATGGGGGTTGCCTCCTGGCGTACGAACGAAGGGGACTGCGAAGGGACGCCTCACGGCCCTCAGCGCTGCTGGGCCTCGACGTCGCGAATCTTCTGGACGCGCTTCTCGTGGCGGCCGCCCTCGAAGGCGGTGGAGAGGAAGGCCTCCAGGATGCCGCGCGCCACGCCCGCGCCCACCACGCGCTGGCCCAGGCACAACACGTTGGCGTCGTTGTGCGCGCGGGTCATCCGCGCCTCGAACTCGGTGGTGCACAGGGCCGCCCGGATGCCCCGGTGCTTGTTGGCCACGATGCTCATCCCGATGCCGGTGCCACACACCAGCACACCCAGCGTGCCCTCTTCCGACACCACCTGGCGGGCCACCTGCGAGGCGAAGTCCGGGTAGTCCACGGACTCGCGCGTCTGGGGGCCCAGGTCCTGGAAGCCGGCGCCGCGCTCCTTCAGGAGCGCCACCAGCTCCTGGCGCAGCTCGATGCCCGCATGGTCGGAGGCGAGGATGACTTTCACGGCCGGACTCCGGAAGGCGGGGCCCGCGCCGTGAGGGCGGGGCCGGGAAGGAGGGCCCCTGCCCGCCGCTGCCCGTCACCGGGAGCAGCGGGCCGGATGGCCGTCAGGCGAAGCGCTTGAACACCAGCACCGCGTTGGTGCCGCCGAAGCCGAACGAGTTGCTCATCACCGCGTCGACGCGGGCTTCGCGCGCCGTGTTGGGCACGTAGTCCAGGTCGCAGTCCGGGTCCGGCGACGTCATGTTGATGGTGGGCGGCAGGATGTTCTTGGTGAGCACCTGCACGCTCACCACCGCCTCCGCGCCACCCGCCGCGCCGAGCATGTGGCCCGTCATGGACTTGGTGGACGACACCGCCAGCTTGCGCGCGTGGTCGCCGAACACGGCCTTCAGGGCCTTGGTCTCGTTCGCGTCGTTGAACGGCGTGGACGTGCCGTGGGCGTTGACGTAGCCCACCTCGTCCGGCCGCATGCCCGCGGACGCCAGCGCCAGGCGCATGCAGCGCGCCGCGCCCTCGCCCTCCGGGGCAGGCTGGGTGACGTGGTACGCGTCCGAGTTGGCGCCGTACCCCACCACCTCCGCCAGGATGTTGGCGCCGCGCTTCTTCGCGGCCTCCATCTCCTCCAGGATGACGATGCCCGCGCCCTCGCCCATCACGAAGCCGTCGCGCTCCTTGTCGAAGGGACGGCTGGCGCGCGCCGGGTCGTCGTTGCGCGTGGACAGGGCCTTCATCACGGAGAAGCCGCCCATGCCCAGGGGCGTGATGGCCGCTTCCGCGCCGCCCGCGATGGCCGCGTCCGTCTCACCCAGGCGGATGGACTTCCAGGCCTCGCCGATGGCGTGCGCGCTGGTGGCGCACGCCGACACCGGGGACCAGTTGGGGCCCTTGCAGTTGTAGCGCATGGAGATGAGCCCAGGCGCCATGTTGATGATCATCTGGATGATGAAGAAGGGCGACAGCCGGTCGAACCCCTTCTCCAGCCCCTTGCGGTGCTGCTCCTCCAGGGAGGAGATCCCGCCGATGCCGGAGCCCACGATGACGCCCACGCGCTCCGGCTGGTAGCCATGGGGCGCGTCCGGGCCGATGGGCAGGCCAGACTCCTTCACCGCCATGTCGGCCGCGGCCATCGCGTACTGGGCGAACAGGTCCATCCGGCGCACTTCGCGCCTTTCGATGAACTGCTCGGGCTGGAAGTCCTTCACCTCGCCCGCGATTCGCGCGTCGAGCTTCCCCAGGTCGAAACGGGTGATCGTGCTGATGCCGGATTGACCGGCCAGCATCGCCTGCCAGTTCTTCTCGGTGCCGGTGCCCAGCGCAGAAATGATGCCGGTTCCGGTGATGACGACTCGACGGTTTGACACTGTTCTTCTCCGCTGACCGCGATGGGGCGCGGAAGCGCCGGTGAGGACGCTCCCCCAGGCCCCGGACTTCCGGGTGTCGCGACTGCCTACTTCTTGTGGGTCTTCACGTAGTTCACGGCGTCGCCGACGGTCTTGATGTTCTCCGCCTCGTCATCCGGAATCTCGACCTCGAACTCCTCTTCCATCGCCATGACCAGCTCGACGATGTCGAGGCTGTCCGCGCCCAGGTCTTCGATGAAGGACGACTCGGGCTTGATCTCATCCTCACCCACACCGAGCTGGTCGGCGATGATGGACTTGATCTTGGTTTCCACGTCGGTTGCGGTGGTGGACATACGTGCAGAACCCTCCAGCTCAATATGGGGCCCGCCGTTTCAGTCGCGGGCCGTCTTCAAGGCGGGCGCGGTATATCCCACGCCCGGCGCCAATCCAACCTTGGCTTACATGTACATGCCGCCGTTGACCTTCAGGACCTCGCCGGTGATGTAGGACGCCGCATCACTCGCGAGGAATACCACGGCCCCGGCGACCTCCTCCGGGTTGCCCAGGCGGCCGAGCGCGATGCCGCCCACCATCTTCTGGCGCAGCTCGTCGTCCAGGTGCGACGTCATGTCCGTCCCGATGAACCCGGGGGACACGGCATTGACGCGGACGCTCCGGCTGGCCAGCTCCTTGGCCACGGACTTGGTCAGGCCGATGAGCCCCGCCTTGGCCGCCGAGTAGGCCGCCTGCCCCGGGTTGCCCATCTCCCCCACGACCGAGGTGATGTTGATGATGGCGCCGGAGCGCTGCTTCATCATGGGCCGGCTGGCGGCGCGGATGAGCGCGAAGGCGCCCCGGAGGTTGGTGTCCATCTGCCGGTCCCAGTCCTCGTCCTTGACGCGCATCACCAGGCCGTCAATGGCCATGCCCGCGTTGTTCACCAGCACGTCCAGCCGGCCGTGCGCCTTGATGACGCCGTCGATGGCGCCCGCGCACGCGGCGGTGTCCGCCAGGTCGAACCGCACGGCCTCCGCCTTCGCGCCCGCCTGCTGGAGCAGGCCCACCGTCTCCTGCGCGGCGGCCTCGTTGCCCACGTAGCTGATGACCACGGTGGACGCGCCCGCCTTCGCGAAGGCCTGCGCGCACGCCCGGCCGATGCCGCGCGAGCCGCCCGTCACCAGCACCACCTTGTCCTTGAAGCCGCTCATGCTGCCCCCAACGCGGCGAGCACCTTCTCCAGGGTCGCGGCGTTCTCGACGTTGAACGATTCGATGTCCTTGGTGATGCGCTTGATGAGTCCGCCCAGCACCTTGCCCGGCCCCAGCTCCACCACGTGCGTGACGCCGTTCGCCTTCAGCGACTCCACGCACTCAATCCAACGCACCGGCGAGCTCACCTGCTCCAGCAGCAGCGGCACCACGCGGGACGCGTCCGCGTTGGGCTTCGCCTCCACGTTGCTCACCACCGGCACGGACGGCGTCAGGATGCGCACGCCCACCAGCACCTCCGCCAGGCGCGGCTTCACGGGGTCCATCAGCGCGCAGTGGAACGGCGCGGAGACGGGCAGCGGCATGACGCGCTTGGCCCCGGCCTCCTTGCACTTCGCGCCGGCGCGCTCCACCGCGGCCGCGTGGCCCGCGATGACCGTCTGCTCGGGCGAGTTGTAGTTGGCCGGGGAGACGACCTGCCCTTCCGCCGCCGCGTCGCAGGCGGCCTTCACCGCGTCCGGGGTGAGGCCCAGGATGACGGCCATGCCGCCCGTGCCCACGGGCACCGCCTCCTGCATGAAGGTGCCGCGCGCGCGCACCGCCCGCGCCGCGTCCTGGAGGTTCATGGCGCCCGCGGCCACCAGCGCGGAGTACTCGCCCAGCGAGTGGCCCGCGACGAACGCGGGGGCCGGGCCGCGCTTCTGGAACACCGCGTGAACCGCGGCCGACACCGTGAGGATGGCCGGCTGGGTATTGGCGGTGAGCTTCAGCGCGTCTTCCGGGCCCTCGAAGCAGGAGGTGGAGAGCTTCTCGTGCAGCGCGTCGTCCACGGCGTCGAAGACGGCCCGCGCTTCAGGGAACTGCTCGTAGAGGTCCTTGCCCATCCCCACGGCCTGACTGCCCTGCCCGGGAAACACGAACGCGACCTTCGCCATGTTGCGGTCCTTCCTTGTGTCGTCCTGCCTACCAGCGCACCACCGCGCTGCCCCACGCCATCCCCGCGCCAATGGCCATCATCGCGATGACGTCGCCGCGCTTGAGGCGGCCGGCGCGCTGCGCCTCGTCCAGCGACATGGGCAGCGAGGCGGACGACGTGTTGCCGTACTTGTGCAGGTTGAGCCAGCATTTTTCCTTGGGAATCTCCAGCCGCTCCATCACGGCTTCCAGGATTCGCAGGTTCGCCTGATGGGCGATGACGTGGTCCACCTGCGTCGTATCCATCCCGTGGGCCCCCAAGGACGTCTGGGTGGATTCCACCAACGCGCGCACCGCGAAGCGGAACACTTCCTTCCCGTTCATCTTGAGCTTGTGAAGATTTGCATCCACGTTGTCCGCGGTGACGGGGGTACGCGAGCCACCGGCAGGGATGCAGAGCAGGTTCGCGAGGTCGCCGTCGGTGCGCAGGTGGGTGGAGAGGATGCCGCGCGGCGCCATGGCGTCTTCGTCCGCGTCCTGTTCCGCCGCCAACACCAGGGCGCCCGCACCGTCCCCGAAGAGGACGCAGGTGTTGCGGTCCGTCCAATCCACCGCGCGGGTGAGCAGGTCCGCGCCCACGACGAGCGCGCGCTTCACCTGGCCCGAGCGCACGAACTGGTCCGCCACGCTCAGCGCATACAGCCCACCCGCGCACGCGGCGGACACGTCGAAGGCGAAGGCGCGCTTCGCACCCAGCTTCGACTGCACCAGCGCGGCGCACGAAGGCATGGGCATGTCCGCGGTGACGGTGCCCACGACGATGAGGTCCAGGTCCGCGGGCGCCACGCCCGCCATCTCCAGCGCGTGGCGGGAGGCGTTCACCGCCAGGTCGCTCGTCGCCTCATCGGGGGCGGCCTGCCTGCGCTCCTGGATGCCGGTGCGCTCGCGGATCCACGTGTCGCTGGTGTCCACCAGGCGCTCCAGGTCCTGGTTGGTCAGGACCTGCGCGGGAGCATAGGAACCCGTTCCGATGATGTGCGTGCGTGCCAAGAGGCCTCCGAGTCGTCGGAGTCCAACGCATGGCCGGCGCGCTCTAATCGGCCCCTTCGTCCCCGTCCGCCTTCCTTCCCCGCTGGTGGGGAGGAAGCCAGGCGGCGGCGTTGGCAATGCAGCGCGTCAGCTCTTCCTGCACGCCCGCGCGCACATGCTGCAGCGCGGTGACGAGCGCGTTGTGGATGGCGCGGGGAGAGGAGCGGCCGTGCGCGACGATGCCCACTCCCTGGAGGCCCAGGAGCGGCGCGCCGCCGTATTCGGCGTAGTCCATGACGCGGCGCAGCCCCAGCAGGGTGGGCTTGAGCAGGAGCGCGCCCAGCTTCTCCGGCAGGCCGCCGCGCTTCTCGATGGCGGAGCGCAGGAGTCCGGTGATGCCCATGCCCACGCCCTCGGAGGTCTTGAGGACGATGTTGCCGGTGAAGCCGTCCGTGACGACGACCTCCACGTCGCCGGAGAACAGGTCCTTGCCCTCCACGTAGCCCACGAACTCCAGGTCCGAGCGGCGCAACAGCGCGCTGACTTCCCGCGTGAGCTGCGTGCCCTTGGATTCCTCTTCGCCGTTGGAGAGCACCGCCACCCGGGGACGCTTCACGCCCAGGCGGGTGCGCGAATAGGCCTCGCCGAGCACGGCGAACTGGGCCAGGTGCGAGGGACGGCAGTCCACGTTGGCGCCCGCGTCCAGCAGCAGGCAGCGGCCTTCGCCCTTCAAGGCCGGAAACAGGGCCGCGATGGCCGGACGCTCCACGCCGGGGATCCGGCCGAGCGTCAACATGCCACCGGCCATCACCGCGCCGGAGTTGCCCGCCGACACGAGGGCGGACGCCTCCCCTTGCCGGACGAGCTCGAAGCCCACCCGGAGCGAGGAGTCCCGCTTGCGCCGGAACGCGGCGGTCGCGGGGTCGTCCATCTCCACCACTTCGGACGCGTGGTGGAGGTGGATGTTGGGAGGCGAGCCGGCGCGCTCCAGGACAGGGCGTACACGCGTGGCGTCCCCGACCAGCACGAGTTCGTGCCCGGGATACGCTCGCGCGAACAGCACGCCCCCGTCCACGACGGCGTCGGGGGCGTGGTCGCCACCCATCGCGTCGAGGACGAGCCGCACCGGCAGCCTTCCGCTTTCAACTACTCCGCGGCGGTCGCGATGACTTCACGGCCACCGTAGTTGCCACAGGCCGCGCAGGCGCGGTGCGGCATCACGGGCTCCTTGCACTTGGAGCACTTGATGACCTGCACGGGGGTCCGCAGGTTGTTGTTGCCGGCCCGACGACGGTCCCGGCGCATCTTCGACGTCCGCTTCTTGGGAACTCCCACGGCTCACCTCGGCATCGGACCCGTCCCCCCTCGCGACCTGCGAGGGGCATAGGGACCGTCAGTTCAGCTTGATGTTCTTCAGCGGCGACAGTCGAGGGTCCACGACCTTCGGCTCGCAGCCGCACTTCTTTTCATTGAGGTTCTGGCCGCACTGCGAGCAGAGCCCCTGGCAGTCTTCCCGACAGACCGCGCTCATCGGGAGCGCGAGCAATACCTGTTCCCGGAGGATCGGATCCAGATCGATCGTCTTCCCATCGAAAACCTGCTCGTCCGTGCCGTCCAGTTCGAAGGTGCCCCCGGATTCACCCTGGGTGCGTTCCTTCTTCTCCATGACCTTCTCGTCGTCGTCCTTGAAGTCGTCTCCCCGGGCCAGGGACTCCGGCACCAGGTTGATGATGAAGGACACGGGCAGGTCCAGCTTCACGTCCGCGAGGCAGCGCTTGCAGGGCGCGCCCAGGTGGACGGTGAAGTTGCCATTGAGCAGCACGCCGCCGCTGAGCTTGCGCAGGGTGGCGTGGAGCGTGGACGGAGCGGTGGCCTGAAAGCCAGTGCCCTCACCGGACGCCTGGCCCTCCAGGGCCTCCTTGAGGAGGCCAGGAGCGATGGGCTCGTCGAGCTTCAGCCCCGCTTCTTTGATTTGTTCAATCTTTACGACCATCTACAAGGCTTCCCGGCAAAAGGGCGCGCAACATAGAGGGACTCCCCCCTTCAGTCAACACGCCGGGTTGGACTCGCGAGCCGAGCCGCGTGGATCCACTCAACACCGCTCTGCTAGCTTTCCATCTGATGCGCAACCCCGCCCGAGGTTTGCGGGGCGCACTCTGTGTCTGGGGGCTCGGGCTGACGCTCGCCCTGCCAGCGCAGGCCCGTGCGCCCCTGCCCCCGTCTCCCCTCCTCTTCCAGCTGGGCCCCACGAGCCCCGCCATCGACTCCGCGAAGGAACTCCTGGAGGCCGGCCGCTTCCAGGAGGCCCTGGGCGTGGTGCAGGGCGGGCTGGATGCGCCCGACGTCACGGACGACGAGCTGGTGGAGCTCTACCGCCTGCAGGGGCTCACCGCCCTCTACCTGGGCGACGAGGCCCTGGCGCGCGGGGCGTACGAGAAGCTGCTCCAGGCCCGGCCGGACTTCGAGCTGCCCCGCTCCGCGCCGCCGAAGGTCCGCGGCCTCTTCGCGAAGCTGAAGGAGGACCTGCGCCACCGCCGCGTCCACCCCGTCACCCTGGAGGTGGACCCCATCCCGGACCCGGCGCCAGGAGACCGCGTGGAGGTGGACGCCGTCCTCCGGGACATGGCGCTGGGCGCGCGGGCCCGGATGTTCTACCGGCGCGCCGGGGCGCAGGGTTTCTCCTCGGTGGACTTCGTGCGCGACCGCGCCCGGGCCGAGCACTACCTCGCCGTGCTGCCCGCGTATGAGCTGCCGGTGGAGTCCACGCCCTATGAGGTCGAGTACTACTTCGAGGTCGTGGACGCGGCGCAGCGCCGGCTCGCCGGACGCGGGGACCCGTTCCACCCGCTCCTCTTCCAGGTGGCGTCGAAGGCCACGCCCGCCACGGCCCTGACGGAAGGGACGAGCCGCCCCTGGTACAAGAGCCCCTGGCTCTGGGTGGCCGTGGGCGCGGTGGCCATTGGCGGCACGGCCGGCGTGGTGGCCCTGTCCTCCTCCGAGGAGCGCGGCCGGGTGCCCATCACCATCCGCGTGGAGGACGCAGCACCATGAGACGCCCCACCCTGCTGATGCTGGCGCTGCTCGCCGGCTGCGGCCCGGACGCCCCTTCGGAGGCCCTGCCCTTGGGCCTGGACATCACCTTGAGCCGCGCCGTCGCCAGCCAGGTGGGCGCGTACCAGGTGGCCGTGTTGAAGGACGGCACGAAGCGCAACTGCACGGAGCTGCAGCGCACCTGCCTGTCCTCCCAGGTGTCCTCCAGCGACCTGCTGGAGTTGAAGGACGCGGACGGCAACTCGGGGCGCACGCTGCGCTTCCCCTCGGCTCCCGGCGGCGCGGCCATGGGGCTTTCCGTGGACGTGCCGGTGGGCCGCGACTACGCGCTCGTCATCGAGGCGCTGACGGCCGACACGCCCACCCGCTTCCTGGGCAGCTCCTGCAACTACCTGCGCGTGGTGAACTCCGGCACCAACGCGACCCTGGTGGCGGCGCCCATCGAGCTGACCACGCAGTCCTGCGACCCGGTGTTTCCGCGCTGACGCCCGGTCCCAGGTCCCCTGGTGGGAGAGCGGGCATGGTGCATGGATGTCACATGGATGTCCCGGGCGCGCCGGAACGAATCTGTTACGGGACGCCACGCATTCCATCCCTTCGCGGGAGCACCTTCATGGCGCGCATCCTCATCATCGAGGACGAGCAGGACCTGGCCGGACTCGTCGACTACAACCTCCGCGCGGCGGGCTTCGAAACGGACACGGCGAACACCGGCGCGGGGGGGCTCGCCCGGGCGCGGGCCCATCCTCCGGACCTGGTGCTGTTGGACCTGATGCTGCCGGACGTGGCGGGCGGTGAAGTCTTGCGCATGCTCAAGAGCGACGCGGAGCTGAAGAAGGCCGCGGTCGTCATCGTCAGTGCCAAGGGCCAGGAAGCGGACCGCATCCAGGGACTGGAGCTGGGCGCGGACGACTACGTGGTGAAGCCCTTCTCCGTGCGCGAACTGCTGCTGCGCGTGAAGGCCGTGCTGCGCCGCGCGGACGCGGAGGAAGGCCCCACCGCGGAGCTGGTCGCGGGCGACATCAGCCTGGACACGTCGCGCCACCAGGTGCGGGTGAAGGGCGAGGAGGTCATCCTCACCGCGCTGGAGTTCCGCCTGCTGCGCACGCTCCTGGAGCGAAGCGACCGCGTGCAGACGCGCGAGGTGCTCCTGTCCGACGTCTGGGGCATCCAGGCCGAAATCCACACGCGCACCGTGGACACGCACATCAAGCGCCTGCGCGAGAAGCTGGGCCCCGCGGGCGACATCATCGAGACCGTGCGCGGCGTGGGCTACAAGCTCAGCCCTCCGTGAGGCCGCCATGCCCCTGCGCTTCACGCTCCTGGCCCTGCTCGTCCCTCCCCTGCTGGTCTCGACGCTGCTCGTGCTCTTCGGGCACCCGGCGGGCGCGCTCGCCGCGGGGCTCGTCACGCTGGCGGGCTCCGCGCTGGCCCTGGGCACCAGCCGCGTGGCCATGGAGCGGCAGCTTCGCGCGCTGACCCAGAAGACGCAGTCGCTGGCGGCGGGCATGGACGTGGCGCAGCCCGCGGGACTGGAGCGCACGGACGACCTGGCGCAGCTGGAAGACGCCATCGACACGCTGGACGACAAGCTGTCCATGCGCGCCGCCGCGCTCAATCAGGAGGCGCGCATCCTCACCGCCGTGCTGGACGGCATGGCGGAGGGGCTCTGGGTGACGGACGCGGAGGGCACCGTGGTGCGCCACAACGACGCGCTCGCGGAGATGCTCCTGCCCGCGCACGGCGCCATCGTGGGCCAGCGGCCGCTCGCGCTCATCCGCAACGAGGCGCTCAACGACGCGGTGGCCCGCGCCTGCCATGAAGGGGCCTCCACGCGGCTGGAGCTGACGCTCGAGGGGCTCTACTCCCGCACCCTGGCCGTGCGCGTGACGCCCGTGGGGCGGGATTTGCCCGGCAGCGCCGCCGTCTTCCACGACGTCACGGAGCTGCGCCGGCTGGAGAAGGTGCGCAAGGACTTCGTGGCCAACGTCTCCCACGAGCTGCGCACGCCCATCACCGCCATCCGCGGCTATGCGGAGACGCTCCAGGGCGGCGCGCTCCAGGACACCCAGGTGGCGCCCAAGATGGTGGAGATCATCCACCGCCAGTCCGAGCGCCTCTCCGAACTGGTGGAGGACCTGCTGGAGCTCTCCCGCCTGGAGGCGCGCGAGATGACCTTCCAGCGCACGGAGGTGCCCCTGGCCCTGGCCGTCTCCCGCGCCGCGGAAGGCGTGCGCCCCAAGGCCGAGGGCAAGAACCAGCAAATCGGGCTGCACGTGCCGCCTCAGCTGGTGGCGCTGGGGGATGGGCGGGCCATCGAGCAGGTGCTCCTCAACCTGCTCGACAACGCGGTGAAGTACACGCCCGCGGGCGGCAGGGTGGACGTGGACGGGGCGTACGAGGGCGGCCGGTGCGTCGTGCGCGTGCGCGACACAGGCGTGGGAATCGAGCCCAAGCATCTTTCCCGGATTTTCGAGCGATTCTACCGGGTGGACAAGGGCCGCAGCCGGGACATGGGGGGGACGGGACTGGGCCTTTCCATCGTGAAGCATCTGATGGGCGCGATGGATGGCGAGGTGAAGGTGGAGAGCCAGCCGAACGCGGGCAGTACCTTTGTCATTTTTCTACCCTCGGCGGCTGGCCCGACGGCTGCGACGGGCTAGGATGGGGGCGGCCATGCGGGTCGCCATCCTCGCGGACATTCACGGGAACCTTCCGGCCTGCGAGGCCGTGCTGGACGACATCACCAAATCGGTGGCGCCGGATTACATCGTCGCGGCCGGAGACCTGGCGCTGCGGGGCGCGCACCCGCGCGAGACGGTGGAGCTGCTCTTCAGCAAGTGCCACGCCCTCATCATGGGCAACACCGACGCGTACCTCGCCGGCAACTACCTGGGCGGCGCGTACCGCGAGCGCGACCACTGGAAGACGGAGCTGTTGCGCTGGACGCGCGACCAGCTGGGCGACACGCTGCTCCACCAGCTGGGACAGATGCCCTTCTCCCTGCGCTACACGCCGCGCAAGGGACAGGACCTGTTCATCTGCCACGCGAACCCCCGCAACCTGGAGGAGTCGCTGGACCCCACGCTGGACGACGTCGCGGTGCGCCGCTTCTTCACGCACCTGGACGCGGCCGCGTGCGCCTTCGGGCACCTGCACTTCCCCTACCGCCGGCGCGTGGGCCGGATGCTCATCGCGGACGTGGCCAGCGCCGGGATTCCTCGCGACGGCGACCTGCGCCCCGCCTACGGCGTCTTCACCTTCACCCCCAAGGGCTGGCGCGTGCAGATCCGCCGCGTGCGCTACCCGGTGCGCAAGGCCACCCAGGCCCTCACCGCGCGCCGCGTGCCCGGGGGGCCGCTGCTCATCCACAAGCTCGTGGAGGCAAGGTACCGCCACCACAACGCCCTGATGGAGGCCGCGCGGCGGCACTCGGGGCTGCCTCCTCCGGGGCCCGTGCTGCGTCCGCCCCCGGGGACCGGAGGTGCGCGCCCCGTGCTCGCCGCGCCCTTCGAGAACAACCCTCCGCCAGAGGTCGATCCGTCCACGCTGCCCCTGGACCTGGACGGCACGGTGACGGGCGCCTCGCCGCTGCCGCCCGACGCGCTCAACGACCTGGACGGGTGAGGCCCACGCCCACCGTGTGCGTGAGGACGGCCCGTCCGGGAATGGACAGGCGCGCCGTCACTTCTGACGGACAGCGGGCTTTTCGCAGCCCGAAATCCGCTTGGCCTCCCGCACGCACAGATGCACTCGGGCGCGCCGGGCCTTAGCAACACCTGAGGCGACGACAACGCGGGAGGGGCCATGGTCGGGTGGATGGTCGGACTGTCGGTGGTAGCGGTGTCCCTGACCGCTGCCGGAGCAGAGGCGCCCTCTACGACTCCGCCGCCCACGGAGGCGCCCGCGGTGGAATCGCCACCGCCCGCGCCGTACTGCGAAGGCGAATACGCGGACAGCTACGCCGCGCTGTCCCCCAAGGCTCGGGCCTTCGAGCAGGCGATGAAGAAGAAGTACACGTACTGCGTGCGCAGCACCGCCGTGTACGAGTGCCTGTCCTACGGAGCGGAGGGCAACGTGCGCCGCACGCGCACGCCGGTGTCCGCGCACGGCACCGCGTTCGCGTACCGGCAGCAGGCCGGGGAGACGCTGCTGCTCACCAACGAGCACGTCGTGGAGTGGCCGGACGTCACCAGCGACGCGCACGCGGTGGACGGAGTGCCTTCCGGCTGCAAGCGCGTGAAGGACGGCCTGAGCATCGTGGAGAACGAGGCGGACCACTACGACCGCGACGACATCCCGTTGTCCAAGGCGGTGGTGGATCCGCAGCTGGACCTGGCCGTCATCAAGTCCAAGGCGCCCTTGACGGTGATGCCGTGGAAGGTGGGCCGGAGCGCCGCCGTGCGCGAGCGCGACGTGGTGGACGTGCGCGGATTCCCGCTGGGCGTCTTCAACGCCACCAACATGGGCAAGGTCATCTCCGCCTACGACCGCGACGAGTACAAGGAGTGGTACCACGACGACTTCGTCATCGACGCGCTCCTGTCGCAGGGCAACTCGGGGTCGCCCGTGCTCGCCATCTCCTGCAAGACGGGGGAGTTCGAACTGGTGGGCGTCTACCACGCGGGCTACTCGCGAGGCAGCGCGCTCAACGTGGTGGTGGGAATCGACCAGGCGCGCGACCTGATGAACAACCTGCGCCGCACGCCCAAGCGCGTCATGGAGGACACGACGCCGCTGGACGCGCTGGCCCGCGCACGCGTGGCGAAGCGCGCGGAGGTGTCCGCCACGCCCTTCTTCCCCTTCGGCTCGCGCACCGCGGCGGTGTTCCCTCGCGCGGACGGCACCCTGCTCTTCGCGCTGTATGAACAGGACTTCCCGCGCCGCGTGCACCCGCTGCTCGTGATGGAGGACGTGCCCCTGGCCTCCGCGGACGAGGGCTTCGGGAAGGTGGGGCGCGTCTGGTTCGGCGGCGAGCGGGGCCTGCTGGAGCGCCCGCGCGCGGAGCAGGACGCGGAGCTGCAACAGCAGCTGGCCCGGCTGCTGGATGCGCTGCGCCGGGACGCGACGCTCGCGTTCTCGTACCAGGACTCGCTGCCGGGCTCGGATGAATCCCGGCAGACCTTCGACACGTCGGCCCGGCTGGGCAAGACGCTGGAGCGCACCATCGTCGCGCACCGCGAGATGAGCGACACCGCCGCGGAGCTGGCGGACCGCTTCGCGCCGGATATCACCGAGCCCGCGACGCGGACGGAGTCCGTGCTGAAGAACCCTCCGCCGCCCGGCATCCACCTGGGCCTCACGGGTGAACCCGCGGGCCAGACTCCCTCGGGCACACCACCCCGCGACTCGGGCGCGCGCCAGCCCGCGAAGAGCACGCAGGACAAGGCGGCCAGGACTCCGTCGGGCAAGTAGTCCATCCGGAACGCGACAGCCCGCGCGAGGCATGCAGCGCTACGCGGCAAGGACTCCGGCGGCCCGGTAACCCGTCCGGAACGCGACAGCCCGCGAAAAGCACGCAGCGAGACGTGGCCAGGACTCCGTCGGACCGGTAGTCCGTCCGGAGGACAGGCGGCCAAGCGGAAGCCTCCGGGAAATACCGTGCGGTCCCGGGAAGGCCCTTCCCTCCTCCGTACATTGGACAGGTGTGGAGGCCATGCCCGAACCCGCACCCGGAGCCGTACATCCCGACCTGAGGACGGGGGCACCCTCGCCCTGGCTGCGGCGGATCCTCCGGGGCCTGTTGGGACAGGAGCGGCGCTTCTGGGTGCTGGTGGTGGGCGTGGGCCTCATCTCCGGCCTGGGCGCGGTGGCGCTGCTCGCCGTGCTGCGCTTCACCCAGCACCTGTTCTGGCAGACCAACTCCGAGCACTTCCTGGAGGGCGCGCTCGCGTCGCCGGGCTGGCGCCGGTTCCTGGTGCCGGTGCTGGGCGGCGCGCTGGTGACGCTGGTGTCCCTGGTGGTGGGCCAGCCCCTGCGAGGCCACGGCACCGCGGGCATCATCGAGTCCATCTGGGTGAAGTCCGGCCGGCTGCCCTTCCCCCGCGCGCTGCTGCGCGGCTTCGTGTCCATCCTCGCGGTGGCGCTGGGGGCTCCACTGGGCCGCGAAGGTGCGCTCCTCCAGACAGGCGCGGCCAGTGGCTCCGCGCTGTCCGGATGGCTGAAGCTGGGGCCGGGCCAGGCGCGCGTGCTGGTGGCGTGCGGCGCTTCGGCGGGCATCGCGTCCGCGTACAACGTCCCCATCGGCGCGGCCCTCTTCGGCCTGGAGGTGCTGCTGGGCAGCTTCGCGCTGGAGCTCTTCGGCCCCATCGTCGTGTCGTGCGTGGTGGCGACGCTCGTGTCGCGCACCCTCATCGCGGACCATCCCAGCTACGTCATCCCCCACTACGCCCTCACCCATCCGCGCGAACTGCTGCTCGCGCTCATCCTGGGCGTGCTCGTGGGTGGGGCCTCCGCGCTCTACGTGCGCGGCATCAACTTCACGTCCGACCTGCTGGACAAGCTGCCCTCGTGGCTCACCCCGTTCATGCCGCTGGTCGCGATGACGGTGGTGGGCGTCACCGCCATCGCGGGGCCGTACCTCATGGGCAACGGCTACGACTCCGTGAACATGGCGCTGCACGGGACGCTGCCCCTCACGCTGCTGCTCATCCTGCCCCTGGCGAAGCTGGCGGTGACGTCGCTGTGCGCGGGCGCGGGGGTGCCGGGCGGTCTCTTCACCCCGTCCCTCTTCTTCGGCGCGCTCCTGGGCGGCGCGTTCGGGATGCTGGTGGAGCGGGCGCTTCCGGGCGGTGCGGCGCCCAGTGGGGCCTACGCGCTGCTCGGCATGGGCGCGGTGCTCGCGGGCACCACGCATGCGTCCGTGTCCGCGGTGCTGATGATCTTCGAGATGACCGGAGACTACGACCTCATCCTCCCGCTGATGCTCGCCGCGGTGGTGGCCGCCGTCGTCAGCCGCCGGCTGGAGCCGGAGTCGCTCTACACGTCCGTGCTCGCGAAGCGCGACGTGCGCGTGCCCGCCTCCGTGCCGCACTGGCTGCGGGAGGAAGGCGTGCGCTCGCTCCTGTCACCGGCCACGCAGCGGGTGCCTCCCTCCGCGCCCTTCGACGAGGTGGTGGTGCTGCTCCTGGAGCAGCCCGCGGGCGCGGACCTCTACGTCACCGACGCGGAGGGGCGCCTGTTGGGTGTCATCACCCTGGACGCGCTCAAGGGCCACCTGCCGGACCACTCGCTGCTCCAGGCCACCGTGGCCGCGGACGTGATGGACACCGGCGTGCAGCCCATCACCCCGGACCTGTCCCTGGCGGAGGTGGCCGCGAGGTTCGGCCACACGGAGTTGGACCGGCTGCCCGTGGTGGACGGACGCAGGCACCTGCTGGGTTCGCTCTCCAAGGGCGACCTGCTCAAGCGGGGGCGCTTCTAGATGGAGCTGGAGCCCCGCACGCGCGCGTGGAGCATCGTCGCCATGAGCTTGCTGTGCGTCGTGCTGGCGTGGGTGCTGCTGCGCACGCCACCGCACCCCGGTCAGCGCCTGGAGCCAACGGAACCCACGGAAGAACCCACCCGGGGCAATCCCTACCGGGGCTGGCCGCTCTTCCAGGGTTGGCAGATACCGCAGCCCCCGGACACGCCGCCGGCACACGACACGAAGCCGTCCAACGCGCCCCGGCAACGTTGAAGGACCACCGTCCCCTCACCCTGGGGGGGCGGTCCAGGGCGGGCAACCAGACGGGCTGCGCGTGAAGCGCTTGCATGCAGGAGGGCCAGGAGGAAGATGGCCGCCGTCTTGGACGCCACTCCGTTCAACTTCGTCGCCATCGTGCTGTGCATCTCCATTGGAGCGGGCCTGATGGGTTCGCTGCTGGGCCTGGGCGGTGGCCTCATCCTCATCCCCGTCCTCACGCTCGTGCTCAAGGTGGACATCCGCTACGCGGTGGGAGCCTCCATCGTGTCCGTCATCGCCACGTCCAGCGGCGCGGCGGCGGCGTACGTGCGAGACGGCCTGGCCAACATGCGCGTGGCCATGTTCCTGGAGCTGGCCACCGTGGCGGGCGCCGTCACGGGCGCGATGCTCGCGGGCGTGGTGAGCGGCCGCGCGCTGTACTTCCTCTTCGGCGCGGTGATGGCCTATTCGGCGCTCGCGATGCTGCGCAAGCTGCGCGAGGACGGTCGCCCCCGCGAAGAGCCGCCGCCCAATGCCATCGCGGACCGGCTCGCGCTGCACGGCAGCTACTACGATGTCTCCACCGGCGGCGAGGTGGCGTACCGCGTGCACCGTCCGCTCGTGGGCCTGGGGCTCATGTACATCGCGGGCACCGTGAGCGGGCTCCTGGGCATCGGCTCCGGCGCGCTGAAGGTGCCGGCCATGGACCTGGCCATGGGGCTGCCCATCAAGGTCTCCACCGCCACCAGCAACT
Source organism: Corallococcus sp. AB032C (assembly GCF_003668935.1). NCBI lineage: Bacteria > Pseudomonadati > Myxococcota > Myxococcia > Myxococcales > Myxococcaceae > Corallococcus > Corallococcus sp. AB032C. Next base: position 41,438 of record NZ_RAWP01000062.1, read on the forward strand.
TCATGATTGGCGTCACGGCGGCGGCCAGCGCGGGCATCTACTTCGCGCGAGGCGACATCGACCCGTTCATCGCCGGCCCCGTCTGCGTGGGCGTCACGCTGGGCGCGTTCGCGGGCTCGCGCTACCTCACGAAGCTCAAGAGCGGCTCCCTGCGCAGGCTCTTCGTGGCCGTCCTGCTGTGGGTGTCGTACGAGATGCTGTCCAAGGGAATCCACGGATGAGCCCGGTCACCGACGAACCTCTGTCTCCTCGGGAGACCACCGCCACCACCACCGTCGCGCAGGACCAGGTGGTGCCGCTCACGCCGGAGCTGCTCATCAGCCAGCTGTTGCGCGGCGGCGTGCTGCTCAGCCTGTCGCTCGTCGCGTGCGGCATGGTGATGACCTTCTTCCGGCACCCGGACTACTTCTCGTCCCCGGACGCGCTCCAGCGCCTCACCTCGCCGGACGACGCGCCGCACCAACTGACGGACGTCTTCGAGGGCGTCATGGCCGTGCGCGGCCAGTCCTTCGTGATGGCGGGGCTCCTGGTGATGATCACCGTGCCCGTGCTGCGCGTGGCCCTGTCCCTGGGCATCTTCCGCGCGCAGAAGGACCGCGCCTTCGCCGCCATCACCACCGGCGTGCTCGCGCTGCTCCTGCTCGCCTTCCTGCTGGGCGGTGTGGAGTAGTCCACTCAGCAGTCCACCCGTTCGTCACATCCACGCGGGCGCGAAAGGCACTACAACGCGCGCCCATGGCCGAACGTGATCTGCCCATCCTCCTCGTGCGCCACGCCGTGGCCGAGGACTCCCACGCCCTGGGCGACGAGGCCCGCGCCCTCACCCCGCAGGGCCGCGCCGCCTTCCGTCAGCACGCGAAGAAGCTCGCGCGTCTCACGCCGCTCATGGGCATCATCACCAGCCCCCTGGTGCGCGCGGTGCAGACCGCGGAGCTGCTCGCGGACGCGCTCGGCCTGTCCCACGTGGAGGTCCACCCCGCGCTCGTCCCCATGAAGGGCGCGGCCCGCAACGTGCTCAAGCTGGCGCTCGACGTGGGCCCGGGCTGGGCGCTGGTGGGACACAATCCCTCGCTGGAGCGCGCCGCCGCGCTCGCGCTGGGCCATGCCCTGCCGGACAAGCTCCGCAAGGGCTGCGCGGTCGCCCTGCGGCCCGAAGGACGCGAATTCTCCCTGCAGTGGATGGCCGCGCCGGGGCGCTCCCTGCGGCGCCCGTGATCCACCCCCTCGGGTGACGAGGTGCTTTTCCGGGATTGGGTCGCATGCGGGAAGAGCCGTTGCGGTAGGATGCCCGCTTCGGCGAATCATGCGTCCCTCCCAGGCCACAGCCCTCGCGGTTCCCGGCGCCAGACACGGCCTGGAGCGCGCGTGCGCGTCGGTCGTGGCACGCATGAGCAGTCTGCTGAAGCTGGTGCTGATGGCAGGGGTCGTCGTCGGGCTCGGGTTGCTGCCCGGCGTGATGGTGCCCAACAAGCCCTTCACGCCCACCGTCCCGATGAACCAGGGGCAGGGCAATCAGGGCCCCTTCGAGGAAGACCATCCCCGTGCCGACGCCGGCATCAAGGTCTTCGCGGAGAAGCACCGCCGTTCGGGCGGCCTGTTCATCGAACCGGTCCCCACGGAATGCGGCCTGGCCGCGTTCCTCGCCTCGCTCCAACCCGCGTTGCGCGGCGTGGCCCTCGTGGCCCCGCCTGACGCTCCGGATGAGCCAGGCATCGCGCTGCGCCGCAAACAGCTGCCGCGCCGCGGTGGCATGGACGAAGCCGCCGCCGTCTGACGTCCGCCGTCCCCCGCGCCTGAAGTCCATGAGCCGCGCGGCGTGGACGCCGTCATGCAGGTGGTGCCCAACGAAATGAATGGCGACGGCCACGGCGCGGATGCGCCAGGCCGCACGCCGAAGGTGGCCTCGCGCAACCCAGGCGAGGACAAGCGGCGCGGACGGCCCCGTCCCCCTTCTCCTCGGGGCCCGTCCGCGCCCGTCGTATTCGCGCACACCCTTCCGTGACGGACGTGACGCACTTGTTGCCGGCGCGTCACGTAGGCGCGAAGCGATGCGCGCACAGTACGTGCCCGCCATGTCCCACGTACTCATCGTCGACGACGAGCGCGACCTAGCGGAGCTCATCGACTTCAACCTGCGCGGCGCGGGCTTCACCACCCGCGTGGCCTTCACCGGGGAGGCGGCGCTCACCGCCGCGCGAGAGCAGACCCCGGACGTGGTGCTGCTGGACCTGATGCTGCCGGACCTGTCCGGCATCGAGGTCTGCCGCCACCTGCGCGCCAACCCCCGCCTGCGTGACGTGCTCATCGTCATGCTCACCGCGAAGAGCGAGGAGGCGGACCGCATCCGGGGCTTCGAGGTCGGCGCGGACGACTACGTCGTCAAGCCCTTCTCCGTGCGCGAGCTGGTGCTGCGGCTCAAGGCCATCCTCCGGCGCTCGTCCTCGCCCCAGGATGGCACCCCGCCCCTGGCGCTGGGCCCCCTGCGCCTGGACGTCACCCAGCACCGCTTCTTCGTGGAGGAGAAGGAGACGCCTCTCACCGCGCTGGAGTTCCGCCTGCTGGAGTACCTCATGGCCCGCCTGGGCCGGGTGCAGACCCGTGAACAGCTGCTGGAGCAGGTCTGGGGCCTGTCCAGCGCGCTGGAGACGCGCACCATCGACACGCACGTGATGCGCCTGCGCGACAAGCTGGGCCCTGCCCGAGCCCTCCTGGAGACGGTGCGCGGTGTCGGCTATCGCATCGTGGATCCGGCGGCCGGGTAGTCAGGCGCTCCCTGCCGTAACCCATTTGTCACACAAGGGCCGTCAAACGGCCACATCGGGTCCATAGATCGTCACGCGACCTCGACACCCTTCGAGGAGGAGACACCTCATGAAGAAGACTCTGCTCTCAAGCTTCGTCGCCTTCGGGCTCGCCGTCCTCCCGCTGACCGCCCAGGCAGGCACGGTGACGGTGAAGGGCTCGGACACAATGGTCATCCTCGCCCAGCGCTGGGCGGAGGCGTTCATGAAGAAGAACCCCGCCACGAAAATCCAGGTGACGGGCGGCGGCTCCGGCACGGGCCTGGCGGCCCTGCAGAACGGCACCACCGACATCGCCATGTCCAGCCGGGAGATCAAGGAGGCGGAGTCGGCGAAGATCAGCGCCCGCAACAAGACCGCGCCCACCGCGCTGTCCGTGGCGAAGGACGGCGTCACCTTCTACGTCAACGACACCAACAAGGTGGACGCGCTCAGCACGGAGCAGCTCAAGTCCATCTACCTGGGCGACACGACGAACTGGAAGGACGTGGGCGGGCAGGACTCTCCCATCGTCCCGTACTCGCGTGAGAACTCCTCCGGCACGTACGTCTTCGTGAAGGACCACGTGCTGGGCGGCGAGGACTTCGCCCCGGAGGCGCAGACGCTCCCCGGCACGGCCGCGGTGGTCAACGCGGTGGCCAAGGAGAAGAACGGCATCGGCTACGGCGGCGCCGCGTACGGCAAGGGCATCAAGGAGCTGAAGGTGAAGAAGGGCAACGAGACCTTCGCCCCTAGCGCGGAGAACGTGAAGAGCGGCAAGTACCCGCTGTCGCGCGACCTGTTCTTCTACCTGGGCAAGGCGCCCGCGGGCGAAGTGAAGGCGTTCATCGACTTCGCGCTGTCCGCCGAGGGTCAGGCCATCGTCACCCAGGTCGGCTACTTCCCTGTGAAGTAGTTGGCGTCACGCGATTGTCACCCGGCGCGGGGTTCCCATGTTGGATAGACAGGCCGTCATGCAGGAGCAGGACCTCGCGCCCCCGGTGGCGCTGCCCACGCTGTCGCCCGCGGCACGCCGGCGCCAGCTGAAGGAGAAGGCCATCGCCGCGCTGATTACCGCGGTGGCCTTCACGGGCATCGCCGCGCTGGTGCTCATCCTCGTCTTCGTGGCGAAGGAAGCGCTGACGCTCGTCACCGACGCGGCGGCGCGCGAGGAGGCCAGCTTCTCCAAGATGTTCCTTCCCCAGATGGTGCGGAAGGGAAGGCCCCTGGCCTACGTGTGGCAGCCGGTGTCCGGCGTGCCCAAGGTCAGCATGATTCCGCTCTTCATCGGCACGCTGAAGACGACGGCCGTGTCCATGCTGGTGGCCGTGCCCCTGGGCATCTTCGGCGCGCTGTTCGCCGCGGAGTTCGCCCCCCGCCGCCTGCGCGAAATCCTCAAGCCCACCATCGAGCTGCTCGCCGGCATCCCGTCCGTGGTGCTGGGATTCTTCGCCCTGATGGTGATGGCCTCCTTCCTCCAGGAGACGTTCGGCTTCACGTCCCGGCTCAATGCCGTCGTGGCGGGCCTGGGCCTGGCGCTGGCCATCGTGCCGGTCATCTTCACGGTGACGGAGGACGCGCTCACCGCCGTGCCGCGCAGCTACCGGGAGGCTTCCCTGGCGCTGGGCGCCACGCCCTGGGAGACCGCGTGGAAGGTGGTCCTCCCCGCGGCGGCCCCCGGCATCCTCGCCGCGTGCGTGCTGGGCTTCGGGCGCGCCATCGGTGAGACGATGATCGTCCTCATGGCCTCCGGCAACGCCGCCATCGTGTCCTGGAACCTGGGGGACTCCGTGCGTTCGCTGTCAGCCACCATCGCCGCGGAGATGGGCGAGGTGGTGGTGGGCAGCCCACACTACGCGCTGCTCTTCTTCATCGGCGTGGAGCTGTTCCTCTTCACCTTCGTGCTCAACATGCTCGCGGGGGTGTGGACGAAGAAGGTCATCCAGCGGCTCAAGGGAGGTGCGGGGTGAAGCACGCCACACGCAAGGTCGTGGGCCTGTCGCTCGTGTCCCTCACGGGGCTGGCCGCGTTCGTCATGGTGGCGATGCTCGCCCTCATCCTCCTGGACGTCGTCCGGGGCGGCTGGAGCCACCTGTCCTGGCAGTTCCTCTCTCAGGCGCCGTCGGACGGGATGATGGGCGGCGGCATCTTCCCCGCCCTCTTCGGCACCGCGGCGCTCACGCTGCTGATGACCCTGGCGGTGATGCCGGTGGGCGTGCTCACCGCGGTGTACCTGCATGAGTACGCCCGGCCCACCAGCTTCCTGGCCCGCGCGGTGCGCGTGGCGGTGGCGAACCTGGCGGGCGTGCCGTCCATCGTGTTCGGCCTCTTCGGCCTGGGCTTCTTCATCCTCTTCGTGGGCAAGGGCCTGGACCACGCGCTGGGCTACGAGGAGCTGCACTGGGCCCAGCCGGGCATCCTCTGGGCGTCGCTCACGCTGGCGGTGCTCACCCTGCCCGTCGTCATCGTGTCCACGGAAGAGGCGCTGCGCGCCGTGCCTCAGGAGCAGCGCACCGCGAGCCTGGCGCTGGGAGCCACCCAGTCGCAGACGCTGGCGCGGGTGGTGCTGCCGGGCGCGCTGCCGGGCATCCTCACCGGCGCGGTGCTGGCCGTCTCCCGCGGCGCGGGGGAAGTGGCCCCCATCCTCTTCACCGGCGCGGCGTACTTCCTGCCGGACCTGCCCACGAGCCTGAACTCTCAGTTCATGCACCTGGGCTACCACACCTACGTGCTGGCCACGCAGTCGCCGGACGTGGAGGCCACCCGCCCGCTGCTTTATGCGACGGTGCTGGTGCTGCTGCTCCTCACCTTCGCCCTGAACCTGGTCGCGGTCGTCATCCGCACGCGCACGCGCCGCAAGGCCGCTGCCGGACACTGACGCTCTTCATCCCATGCCCATCTCCTCCGCCACGCCTCGCAACAAGATGGAAGCCCGCGAGCTCACCCTGCGCTACGGCAGCAAGGTGGCCATCAAGCAGGTGAGCCTGGCCATCCCCGAGCACAAGGTGACGGCGCTCATCGGCCCGTCCGGCTGCGGCAAGTCCACCTTCCTGCGCTCGCTCAACCGGATGAACGACCTCATCCCGGGCGCGAACCACGACGGCAGCGTGTTCCTGGACGGCCGCAGCATCCACGACCGCGCCCTGGACGTGGTGGACCTGCGCCGGCGGGTGGGCATGGTGTTCCAGAAGTCCAACCCCTTCCCCAAGTCCATCTTCGAGAACGTCGCCTACGGCCTGCGCGTGGGCGGGCTCAAGGACAAGGCGAAGCTCGCCGCCCGGGTGGAGAAGTCCCTGCGCGGCGCTGCGCTGTGGGACGAGGTGAAGGACCGGATGGAGGAAAGCGCCCTGGGCCTGTCCGGCGGTCAGCAGCAGCGCCTGTGCATCGCGCGCGCGCTGGCGGTGGAGCCGGAGGTGCTGCTGATGGACGAGCCCGCGTCCGCGTTGGATCCCATCGCCACGGCGAAGATCGAAGAGCTCATCCACGAGCTCAAGGCCACGTACACCATCGCCATCGTGACCCACAACATGCAGCAGGCCGCGCGCGTGAGCGACCGGACGGCTTTCTTCTACATGGGAGAATTGGTGGAGTGCGGTCCCACGGAGCAGATCTTCACCAACCCCCACGAGAAGCGCACGGAGGACTACGTCACCGGGAAGTTCGGCTGAAGCCCTCCCGCGCGACGGAACAGGACGACATGGCGGCCACGCACACCGACAAGGCATTCGAGCAGGACCTGCGCAACCTGCGCGAGAAGCTGCTCGCCATGGGGGCCAAGGTGGAGGCCCTCATCTCCCAGAGCACCCGCGCCCTCACCGACCGCGACTCGGCGCTGGCGGAGCAGGTGGTAGGGGCGGACCGCGAGGTGAACCGGCTGGAGGTCGACATCGACGACCTGTGCCGGCGCATCCTCGCGCTGCGCCAGCCGGCCGCCTCGGATCTGCGCCTCATCACCACGGCGCTCAAGATCGTCACCGACCTGGAGCGCATTGGCGACCTGGCGGTAAACATCGCCGAGCGCGCCATGGACCTGAACCAGGCGCCGCCGCTGGCGCCGTACGTGGACACGCCGAAGCTGGCGGAGCTGGCGCAGCAGCAGGTGAAGAAGGCCCTGGACGCGTTCGTGTCCGGAGACGCGGCCAAGGCGGAGGACGTCCTCAAGGGGGACGACCTGCTGGATGCCCTCTTCCTCAAAATCTTCAACGAGCTGCTGGCCTACATGATGGAGGACTCGCGCAACATCCGCCGGGCCACGGCGTTGATGTTCATCGCGAAGCACCTGGAGCGCATTGGCGACCACGCGCTCAACGTGGCGGAGATGGTCATCTACATGGTGCGCGGCAAGGACGTGCGCCACCCGCGAAGCCGCGACCTGGAGTAGGCGGCTTCACCGGCGTGTCACGGCGAGTTGGCCATCCCGCCGTTCCGCCGCCCCGGTCCCGCCTTGTGGGACCTCTAGGGTGGCGACATGCTCATCGCATCCAGCCTCCTCCTGGCCGCGTCCGCAGTGGGCCTCGTCGCCCTCCTCCTCCAGGCGCTGTTCGTGCGCCGACACCGCCGCACCGTTCCCGCCGCCCCCACGAATAAGCCCGGCCTGTCCATCCTCAAGCCGCTGTGCGGCGTGGATGACGACCTGGAAGCCAACCTCGCCCAGTTCGCGCGGCTGCCCTACCCCCACTACGAAGTGCTGCTGGGCGTGAAGGACGCGCGCGACCCCGCCTACGCGGTGGCGCGGGCGGCGCAGGCGAAGTGGCCCCACGTCATGCGCGTGGTGCTCCAGGAGGGCGAGCCCGGCCTCAACCCCAAGGTAAACCAGCTGGTGACGCTGTCGTCCGAGGCCCGGTTCGACCTGTGGGTGGTGAGCGACAGCAACACCCGCGTGGGGGACGGCTACCTGGAGGAGATCGCCGCTGGATTCGAGGACCCCACGGTGGGCTGCGTGACGCACCCGGTGGCGGGCCTGGGTGAGCAGACCTTCGGTTCGCTCCTGGACAACCTGCACCTGTCCTCCAGCGCGGCGGCGGGGATGATCGCCGCGAAGCACGTGGCGGACCGGGACATCGTGGTGGGCAAGTCCATGGCGCTGCGCCGCGAGGACGTGGAGGCGCTGGGCGGCTTCTTCTCCGTGAAGGACGTGCTGGCGGAGGACTACGTCATTGGCCAGTGGGTGACGCGCAAGCTGGGCAAGCGCGTGGTGCTGGCGCACGCCCCCGTCTTCAACGTGTCCCTGCGCAAGAGCGTGGACGCCTTCTTCCAGCGCTACCTGCGCTGGAGCGTCATCCACCGCACAGCGGTATCGCCCTCGACGTACCTGGCGCAGGCGCTCCTCAACCCGGTTCCGCTCGCGGTGCTGGGCGCGTTGCTCCACCCGTCCGCGCTCACGGGCCTGGCGGCGCTGGCGGTGGCGCTGGGCAAGGTCTGGGTGGACGTGGCGGTGTTCCGCTCGCTGCGGCCCCAGCCCGTTTCCTTGCGCGCGGCGCCCGCGGTGCTGGTGAAGGACGCGCTGCTCTTCGCCGCGTGGTGGCACGGCGCGTTCAGGCGCACGGTGGACTGGCGCGGCACGCGGTTGCGCGTGGTGTCAGGCACGCGCCTGGTGCCGATGCGTGCTCGTGGCACTCCCGCGACGGAGTGGATCCCCAGCAACGGGGTGGGGTGAACGACGCTGGCCCAACTTTTGACGATCCTTCGTACAGCAACCCTCGCCGCTCGAAGACGCGATGCCTATCTCCTTCAACATGCCCTCCCTGAAGCTGGCGCATCTTTCGGATCTTCACCTGGACATGAGCCGCGAGAGCGATGCCTCCGCGTCCTCATTGGTGAAGGCCCTGACAGCGCAGGAAGTGGATCACGTGGTGGTGACGGGAGACCTCACGCACCGCGGATCCCACGCCGAGTTCCAGCGCTTCCGTGAACACTTCTCTCCCTGGATGGAGACCGGACGCCTCACCTTCATCCCCGGCAACCATGACCGGCCCGGCGAGGATGTGGGCAGCGTCTTCATGGAGGGTCGCAAGGTCCACACGGTGGAGAAGGCGGGCCTCTTCCTGGTCTGCGTGGACTCCACCGGTGAGCACAACCGCAACTATTTCCACAGCCACGGCGAACTGACGGAAGGCGTCGTGGACGAAGTGGACCGCGCGCTGGAGCAGGCGCCGAAGGACACGCTGGTCGCGGTGCTGCTGCACCACCACGTGATGCCGCTGCCGCTGGAGAGCTTCCCGGAGTGGATCGCCACGAAGTTCGGGTTGCCCCACGCGTCGGAGCTCGCGTTGGGAAGCCGACTGCTGGAGCGCGTGGGCGGCCGGGCGGACCTGGTGCTGCACGGCCACCGGCACATCCCCAGCGAGGCCGCCCTGGGCACCCCGGGCGAGCGCTCCTTGCGCGTCTACAACTCCGGCAGCAGCACGGACCTGGGCCGCTTCCGCGTCTTCAGCCACATGGCCGGCCGGATGGTGGGTGAGCCCGCGTGGTGCCAGGCGTCGGAGCCCGCGAAGCCGCGCACGGCGGTGCACAACGTCAGGCCCGCCCTCCAGTACCTGGTGGGCCAGCTGGGCATGGCGCTGTTCTAGGGCCTGCCCGGCTGCCTGCTGGAGGCTGTCCCTGAGTACAAGTGGCGCGAATGCCAGCGGGGCCCCGGAAGGTTCTCCTCAGGTCAGGAGGATGCTTGGGGCGACTCGCGCTGGATGATGGGGCTCGGAAGGTCCTGGTCGTGGATGACGATGCGGACTGGAGGGAGTTCCTCCGGGTGAGCCTGGAGGACCTCGGCTATGAGACCACCGAGGCAGCGGACGGACAGGAGGCGCTCGACTCGCTGCGGCGGGGCGAGCGCTTCGGCGTCATGCTGCTGGACCTGAACATGCCTGGGATGAGTGGCCTGGAGGTGGTGGAGAAGCTTCCACGCGCGTCCACCAACCCGCGCATCGTCTTCCTCACCTCCGCGGCGGCGCAGGATGTGGGCAGCGCACTCATGTCCGGTCCCCACTACTACCTGCCCAAGGGAGCGAGTCGCGACCAATTGTCGCTCCTCCTGCAATCGCTGGGGGTGTAGGACTGGAGGCGTCACCCGCCGCCACGTGGCGGGGTGGATCCAGCCAGGAGGGCCGCCATCGTCACGGAGCTCGTCATCATCCTCTTGCTGGTCCTGGCCAACGGCGTCTTCGCGGGCGCCGAGCTGGGCCTGCTGTCCGTGCGCAAGACGCGGCTGAAGGAGCTGCTGGAGCAGGGCAGCAAGTCCGCGAAGGCCGTCGCGGCGCTGCGGGATGATCCGGAGCGGCTGCTGGCCACGGTGCAGATTGGCATCACGGTGATTGGCTCCACGGCGGCGGCCTTCGGCGGCGCGAGCATCGCGCACCGGCTGGCGGGGGTGCTGGCGGGGCTGGGCGTGCCGGAGGCCACGGCGAGCCAGGCCGCGTTCGCGCTGGTGGTCGCGCTGGTGTCGTACCTGTCGCTGGTGCTGGGGGAGCTGGTGCCCAAGTCCCTGGCGCTGCGCTACTCCGAGCAGTACGCGCTGACGCTGGGCCGGCCCCTCAAGTCGTTGGCGTGGGTGATGCGGCCCCTGGTGTGGTTCCTCACCGCGAGCTCCAACGTGGTGCTGAAGCTCTTCGGGGACAAGACGAACTTCTCCGAGTCGCGCCTGTCGCCGGACGAGTTGCTCCAGTTGGTGGAGGAGGCGTCGAAGCAGGGCACGTTGGATCCGCGCGCGGGGGAGATTGCGTCGCGGGCCTTCGCGCTGGGGGATTTGACGCTGGGCGAGGTGATGGTGACGCGCGAGCACATCGTCGCGTTGCGCCGGCATGCGAGCAACGAGGAGATCCGCCAGGTGCTGCTGGAGCACGGGCACTCGCGGATGCCGGTGTACGAGAGCACGCTGGACAATGTGGTGGGCTACATCGTGGCCAAGGACCTGCTGGGCGTGGCCTGGGAGGGGCACCTCATCGTCCTGGAGGACGTGCTGCGCCCGCCGCTGTTCCTGGTGGAGTCCATGCGCGCCATCGCGGCGATGAAGGAACTGCAGCGCCGGCGGATGCAGCTGGCGGTGGTGGTGGACGAGCACGGCGGCGTGGTGGGGCTGGTGACGGTGGAGGACCTGGTGGAGGAGCTCGTGGGGGACATCCTCAGCGAGTCCGAGACGCCGGAGGTGCTGGTGCGGCGCGAAGGCCCCAGCATCGCGGTGGTGCAGGGCGAGGCGAGCCTGCGCGAGGTGAACCGCGCGCTGGAGCTGGAGCTGGAGGAGAGCGAGGACTACTCCACCGTCGCGGGCCTGTGCATCGCGCTCGCGGGAGGCGCCATCCCGGAGCAGGGCACGAAGCTGCCCATGCCGGACGGCACGGTGCTGGAGGTGCTGGAGGCGTCACCGCGCCGCGTGCGCCAGGTGCGCTTCCACCTGCCGGAACAGCCCGCGCAGCCGGAGGCGTGACGGCGGTCCCTCCCCTTCGTGCGAATCCGGACGGGTGCCCTGGGGTGCCGTTGTTGATACCGCACCGGGCACCTATATGCCCGGGAGGGACACCCTGGCCCTGGGGAGGCGCGCGCAGCGGATGCAGTCTTCAGCTCCACGCATCGCGTTCGCCATCGAGACGACGCTCGGCAACGCGGTGTTCCTGGACAACCTCAAGCGGGCGATGGCGCGCCGCGACGACATCGTGCCGGTGTGGCTGCCCATCGACGAGCACGCGGATGACGTCTGGGAGCAGCTGCCGCTGGTGCGCTCGCGGCTGTCGGTGCGCGGAGGGCTGCGCGCCCGGAGTGCGCTGAACCAGGCCTCCGCGCGGGAGCCGGTACGGGCCGCGGTGGTGCACACGCAGCGGCTGGCGCACCTGGCGCACGACTTCATGCGCCGCGTGCCGAGCGTCATCTCCACGGACGCCACGCCGAGCGGGCTGGAGGACTACCTGCGCTACTACGGCCTGCGCTCGCAGCACGCGGGCTGGGTGGGCCGGGCGAAGAACGCGCTGCACCGGCGCACGTACGCCATCGCGAAGGGGATGCTGTCCTTCTCCCGGTTCACCAAGCGCTCGCTGGTGGAGGAGTACGGCGTGCCCGACGCGAGCGTGCATGTCGTGTGGCCCAGCGTGGACACGACGCTGTGGCGGCCCGCGCCGGAGAAGAAGCCCCGGGACGGCGTGGTGCGGCTGCTCTTCGTGGGCGGCGACCTGGGGCGCAAGGGCGGCAAGCTGCTCTTGCGCTGGGCGCGGGAGACACGGCGGAAGGGGTGGCACCTGGACCTGGTGACGTCCACGCCCTTCGAGGCGCCGCCGGGGGTGCGCGTCCACGTGGGCATGCAGCCGAACTCGCCGGAGCTGATTGGCCTGGCGCAGGCAGCGGACCTCTTCGTGCTGCCGACGATGGCGGACATGTCGTCGTGGGCCATCGCGGAGGCGAAGGCCGCGGGCCTGGCGGTGGTGTCCACGCCCGCGGGCGGCGTGGGCGAGCTGGTGCGCGACGGCGTGGACGGGCACATCGTTCCGGTGGGCGACTACACGGCGCTGGCGCACATGTTGGACGCGCTGGTGCAGCGCCCGGAGACACTGGAGGCCATGGGACTGGAGGCCCGCCGCATGGCCGAGGCGCACATGGACCTGGATACGACGTGTTCGCGGATGCTCGCGTTCATCCGCCAGGTGACGGGCGTCTGAAGCAGGACCCGCGCACGAGCCACGGCGGGCTCACGGTTTCGCCGCGAGGGTGCGGGCGAAGTCCGGCTCCAGTCGCTGGAGCAGTTGCCACTCCAGGTCGCGGTCGCGGTTCGAGGGGACGAGCCGCGAGCCCTGGATGCCATCCGGCTGGTATTCCAGGCGCGGCTCCGACTGACCGGGCCGGCTGGGGGCGACCGCGACGGAGCGCTCGTTGCGGTAGTACCGGAGGGTGCATTGACCGTCGCCGCGCTCGGTGCCGATCACGTAGAAGCTCGCGTACTGGGTTCCCAGCGAGGAGGGCGGAGTGATTTGCGCCCATTCCGTCCGGGCCTCGTGGCGGGTGGGATCCGCGATGACCGAGAAGCCCTTGTCCTTGAGCAGGGCCAGGGCCGTGGGCCACACGTCCGCGAGCGGCTTGCGATACACGTGTGCGCGGACCTCATCCTCCAGGGCGACCTGCTGGCGTTGGGCCGCGCAGCCCATTCCCATCCAGAGCAGGACCGGGATGGCCAGCAGGGAGACCGCGCGAGGCGACGACGTCTTCCGAGGGTTCATGTTCCCCTGGAACGTCCAACCCCCGCCTGCATATCGCCGCGTTCGGCCCAGCGCGCCCGGCTACACTGGAGGCCATGCGTCATCCCGCCCTGGAGCATGTCCACCAGCAGGCCCGGGGCGGCCCCATGGATCGCCAGCTTCGGGTCACCCTGCACTTCCATCCGGATGTCCTGTTCGAGGGAGGCGGCATCCTGACCGCGATGCGGCGTGACGGCCGGTACCGCTCGCAGTTCGAGACGCGCACGAGCAACGGCGGGCTCACGGCCTTTCCCGACGGAGCCCGCTGGCGGTGGGAGAGCCGTCTCTTCAACGGGTTCTATGACTGTCGCGATGGCAGCGAGCGGCCCAAGTACGGCTCGCTGAATTTTCGCGGTGAGGCCCATGGGGGTTCACCCCGCTTCGGCTCCAGCTACTTCCGGCTGACAGAGACGGCGCTGGACCGCTCCAGCTTCTGCTTCCCGGACAGCGTCTTCGAACCCACGTCCTTCGGGACCTCCGAGCGGATGGCGCTGATTGGCCTGGCGGAGGCCACGCCGTTCGAGGATCCGCTGGACTGGTACGTCGAGGCCCACGTCCACGGCGAACTTCGGATTCCGGAGGACGTGGAGGCCCTGGTGCTCGACCCCAGCTACGAGGGAACCCCCGTCGAGGATGAAGCGCACGCGTTGGGCGTCCGCGTGGAATGGCACCCGGGCTATGCCGTCACGCTGCGCGAACTGCATCCTCACGCGAGCTACCGAGGTGACGACATCCTCCGGCTCGCGGAGCAGCTCGCGGACGATGAACGCCTCACGCCGTTCATCCTGGGCCGGGCACGTGCGGACGCGTCGATCGATCCACAGTCCCTCAAGAAGGTCTGGCACTGCCTGGCCCGCTTCGGCCGCACCTGGGAAGGGCCCACTCCGGGCCGTTGAGCAGTGCTCTCGTTTCAGTAAGGATCATGCTCGCCATGGCCACTGTTCTCCCCGGTTGTCGCGCTGCGAGCGCCATTGCCATCACCGCGCTGGTCGGTTGCGGCTCGGCCACGGTTGGCACTGTCGCGAGGCCTGCCTCCGCGAAGCATGTGGGCCCGGTCGTCACCACACCGGACGGAGGCCAACTGCGCACGACCATTTACTACGGGCCCTGGCAGTGCAGCGCCGCGTTCCTTTCACGCTGCGAGTCGAAGTGCGCGGCGCAGGGTCACGCGCTCATGGGCTGCATCTGGCTGGCCGACATCAAGGGCGACTGGAAGGGGCGCTACCTCTTCATGCCTGCGGAAGCTGGCGGGCGCCTCGCCGTCACCCACTGCTGCTGTGACTACCCCAAGGCAGACGGTGAGGCCCTGCGGAAGGTGTGGAATCGCGCACGGCCCGAGTACCGAGAGGCGTGGGGCCGTGAGTTTGGCGCGTGGCCACAGTCGGGCACTGGAAAGTACTGGCCAGGCCACCACATCTTCGATCTCGGCCACGGAGGGCCGCCAGTCGCACCGAACAACGTCCTCCCCGCCCCCGACGACGTGCACAGCGTCTTCAATGCCGAGTACCCCGCCTGCTACGCGCCGGGCGGGAAGTGGCTGGCGCCTGGGCCCGAGCGTCCGTACGTGGACTGAGGACTCCCATGCCCAAGTCAATGAAGGAGCTCCTGGCTGAAGTCTCCGCCAATCACTTTCCCAACCCGCCCGCGACGCCTGCCCAGGTGGCAGCATTCGAGGGGCGCATGGGCTGGAAGCTGGACGAGGACCTGCGCGCCTTCTACCTCCACTGCGACGGCGCCGCCCTCTTCCAGCGATTCCCGGACGCCAACTACCACCTACTGCCGCTGGAGCAGATCCGCAGGGCCCGCGTCGCGATGCGGCCGGGGGATGACGACCACTTCGGGCCGACCTCCTGGTACACGCTCGTGGATCTCCAGGACTCCGACTACGTCATCCTAGACGCGGCCCACCAGGTGGACGGCAAGTACCCCGTCCTCGACGCGTACCACGAGACATTCCCGGAGGCGGTGCGCCCCATCGCAGCCTCGTTCAGCGAGTTCCTGGAGAGAGCGCTGGCCAGCGGGGACGATTTCTTCTGGTTGAGCGGGAGCACGCCGGAGAGCTGAGCGGTTCCGGTTTCTCGCCCTCATTCGATAAGGGGAAACCGGAACCGGGTGCGACTTAGGCGGCGCGGGCGTGTCCACGTCCGCCTTCACCTCGTCCCCATGGGAGCGCTGGGCTGAGCCCGGCCAGGGCCGCCCTCACCAGCCCGTGCTCCAGCCCCAGCTCCGGCAACACTCGCGCCTCCGGATCCGTCTCCTGGGTGAGGCGCACCAGCGGGAACGGCCATCGGCATCGCGCATGTCCAACAGGAAGAGGCGCCGCTATCTCCCCGCCCCCCAGCGCCTCGTTGGGGACGATGCGGCCGGAACTGGAGGGGATGAAGAGATCCGGCCCGAGCTCGCCCACCAAGTGCGCCTGAGACGCGCGGACGGGCCCACCGGCCGCGCGCTCACCCGCCACCACCAGCAGGTCCAGTGTGGTGAGCCCCGAGTGCTGGCCGACGCGCTGCTCGTGGTGGACGTCGCGGTGGGCGTGCGCGATGGCGGCCTCCATGCCGCGCTTGAGCGAGCCATCAAAGGCAGCCGCCTAGCTTCTTAAGTACGGGTACCCCAGCGCCGTCCGCGCCGCGACCTGGGCCGCCTTGTCGCGGCCCTCGTAGCTGCCCAGGCAGTCCGCCACGGCGGCGACGAGCCCGGCTGGGCCCTGGGTGTGGCCCGCGGCGTCCTGTTGGTAATCCCGGCGCCCCTGCTCGGTGCACGAGGCCGCATCGAAGGCGCGGCTCATCGGCTACCACCCTTCGCGCCGCGCCGGGCCTTGGCGCCCGTCCCCGTGAACGGGCGGCTGGCGGCCGTGACCAGGACCGTCAGCACCTCCAGTTCAGCAACCGCACAGCGAGCGCGTGCCGGCAGCAGGCCATGGGGGGCCGACCGTCCAGAGTGCTGGCGCGGCAACCAGCGCAGCCAGGGGCCAGCGGAACCCGCAGCCGAAGGGCCGTGACGCGGTCGGTTCCCAGGACAAGGGCAGCCGGGGAGGCTCGGCCTTAGCCGCCGAATCATCAGACTTGGGTGGAAACTGGGTGGAAGGGCTGCCCGGGAGGGGAGAGAACTTCCCCTCCCGGGTGCCACTTTCCTTAGTCCCATCAACTACTTGGGACAGCGCGCGATGCAGGATTCGAACCTGCGGCCTTTGGCTCCGGAGGCCAACGCTCTATCCAGCTGAGCTAATCGCGCAGAACCGCTTTCCGGTGTCGGAGGAGTAACCGAAGTCCCCAGACGACGCAAGCACGCAATCCTGACATGCCGTGGCCGTCTTCCCCGCCTGACAGCTCCTGCACAGAGGCGGCGCGCCCCCCATCCGCCCCTTCCGCATGATGGACTAGACCCGGGGACATGAACCGCGCTCCCCTGCTATCCGCTTGTCTCCTCGCCGCCTGCCTGGCCTGCACGGAGTCACCCCGGACGCCCGCGGCGTCCCCTGCCCCGAGCCCGACCATGCCCACCC
>NZ_RAWP01000063.1:0-57342 GCF_003668935.1 Corallococcus sp. AB032C
ACCTAGCCCCCGTCCCCCTGGCTGCCCGCCAGCTGGCCCCGGGGGAGGAGTCCCCGGGGAGAAACCCCCGGCCCGGACGCGCATCCTTGAGAAAGGTCGGGGCGGTAGCTATAAGCCCCGACCCACTACAACGCTGGACCTCCCTCCCATCCTGGGTGGGGGCAAGGCGCACTGGAGAGAAGCCATGAAGCCCGACTTGCACCCGGTCTACCCGCCCTCCCGCATCACCTGCGCGTGCGGCAACATCGTCGAGACCAAGTCCACCCGCGGCTCGTTCAGCGTGGAAGTCTGCTCGAACTGCCACCCGTTCTTCACCGGCAAGTACAAGCTGCTGGACACGGCCGGCCGCATCGACCGCTTCAAGAAGAAGTACGCGAACAACGCGCCGGCCGCCAAGAAGGGCGCCAAGGCCGCCGAGCCCGAGAAGGCGTAGTCCTTCGGCTCTACAGCATCCGTAGCACCCCACGAGCAGGGTCGTGGAGGGCCTCGAAAGACAGAGGCGCTCCCCGCCCTGCTCGCGGTGTTTCAGCTCCAGGCGCTCGTCAAATTTTCACGCGCGCTTTCGGTGCTACAGCCAATTACAGGCCAGAAATTCGACGTAGCACGCAAGTGACCGCACAGTCCGCCGCGTCCCAGAGACGTCTGTCCCAAAGACGGAGGCGTGATGTTCGCGGAAGCTGCTGCCCCTGCCCTGAAGATTGTCCGACGCTCCCAGAACGACAGCGTCTTCGCGAAGCGCGGGGAGGCCTACACGCTGCTGCAGGGCGACAGCCTGGAGCTGATGGCCCAGCTGCCCGAGCAGTCCTTCGACCTCATCTTCGCGGACCCGCCGTACTTCCTCTCCAACGGCGGCACCACCTGCAAGGGTGGCAAGCGCGTCTCCGTGGCGAAGGGCCAGTGGGACGTGTCCCGCGGAGTGGAGGAGGACCACGCCTTCACCACCAAGTGGCTCGCCGCCTGCCAGCGCCTGCTGCGCCCCAGCGGCACGCTGTGGGTGAGCGGCACCCAGCACGTCATCTTCAACGCCGGCTTCGCCATGCAGAAGCTGGGCTACAAGCTGCTCAACACCGTCACCTGGTACAAGCCCAACGCGAGCCCCAACCTGGCGTGCCGCTACTTCACGCACTCCACGGAGCTGCTCATCTGGGCCTCGCCGGCGTCCGGCGGCAAGCTGAAGCACGTCTTCAACTACCAGCGCATGAAGGCGGAGAACGGCGGCAAGCAGATGCGCGACGTGTGGAACCTGCCGCGCAACGGTGACGAGGAGCTCACCGCCGACGGCGCCGGCCGCATGTGGACGCAGACGGCCCCGCGCGGCGAGGAGAAGGCCTTCGGCAGCCACCCCACCCAGAAGCCGGTGGCCCTGCTGGAGCGCATCCTGGAGGCGAGCTGCCCGGAGAACTCGCTCATCCTGGACCCCTTCAACGGCAGCGGCACCACCGGCGTGGCCGCCCTGAAGCACGGCCACCGCTACGTGGGCATCGACATGAACCCGGAGTACCTGGCCCTGTCCAAGAAGCGCCTGGACGCGACCCTCAAGTAACCCGCCTCACGCGCGGGTGAGGATGAGCTCCACGCCCTGCCGGGCGATGGGGTGGTACCTCGCCCCGTTCTTCTCGAACGCCGCGCGCGCCACCTTGCGGTGGTCGCGCGACGAGGCGAGCACGCTGTAGAGCGGCTTCAGGTACTTCATCCGGCCCACCTCGCCGAGGAACTCCTCGGCCCGGCCGAGCGGAGCATCGAAGCCCGCGCGCAGCGCCGCCACCAGCCACGCCACCAGCACCTCCGAGTTGCGGCTGCCCGTGAGCGAGAACCTCGCGTCCAGCTCCCGGAAGACGTCCTGGGACGTGTCCGCCGGCATGGACTCCAGGAAGAGCTGCCACTCGGTGGGCGTCCAGTCCTTCGTGTCCGCTTGCGAAGGCACCGTCCCGCGCAGCTTCTCCAGCGCCTCCAGCCGCGCGGAGGTGGGGCGGGGCGCGCTGGGCGGCACGCCGGGCCGGTTCAGGTACGCGTCCGCGTCCACCTTCGCCAGGGCACCCGGCAGCTCGGCCTCCGTGAAGCGGACGAACTCCTCCGTGGTGAGCGCCTGGAAGCGGTACTTCGCCAGGTAGCGGCGCAGGAAGCCGTCGAAGGTGGGACGGCCCACCGCGTCCTCCAGCGCGCGCAGCAGCAGGTAACCCTTCTCGTAGGGAATCTGGGAGAAGGCCTCGTCCGGATCCACGCCGGACAGGTGCGTGCGCAGCGCGGTGAGCTGTGGGTGCGCGCGGAAGTGGTGCAGCGCTTCGTCCAGCGAACGGCGCCCCAGGGCCGCGTGCAGCGCCGCGACCTCCGGCCCCGCCAGCGCCTCCAGGATGCGGCGCTCCGCGAAGACGGTGAAGCCTTCGTTCAGCCAGAAGTGCTCCGCGGACGCGTTCGTCACCAGGTTGCCCGTCCACGAGTGCGCCAACTCGTGCGCCACCACGTTCACCAGGCTCTTGTCCCCCGCGATGAGCGTGGGCGTGAGGAACGTCAGGCGCGGGTTCTCCATGCCGCCGTAGGGGAACGACGGCGGCATCAGCAAGAGGTCGAAGCGCTCCCAGTCGTATGGTCCGAAGAGCGACTCCGCGGCCTTGAGCATGTCGTCCACGCCCGCGAACTCGTCCGCCGCGTCCTCCAGCGCCTCCGGCTCCGCCCACACCCGCGAGCGCGGCCCCAATTCCTTGGACGTGAGGCTGCCCACCGCGAACGCCAGCAGGTACGGGGGCACCGGCTGCGGCATCTCGTAGTGCTCCTCCGCCTCCACGCCGTGCTCCTCGCGCGCCACGAACGACGCCGCCATCACGGACTTGAGCTGCTTGGGCACCCGCAGGGACGCGCGGTAGCGGATGCGGATGCGCGGCGTGTCCTGCAGCGGCACCACGCTGCGCGCGTGGATGGCCTGGCACTGGCTGAACAGGAACGGCTGCTGCCCGCCCGCCGTCTGTGACGGCGTCAGCCACTGCAGCGCGCTCGCCTCCGGTGACGTCCGGTAGCGCACCGTCAGCTGCTTCACCCCCGCGGGCAGTTCAATCCGAAGCCGGCTGCCCAGGATGGGTTCAGGAGGGGAGAGGATGTAGGGCAAGGGGCGACCCTGGGCATCCACCACGCCCCGGATGTCCAGGTCGCGGGTGTCCAGGTCGAGGGGACCTGCTGACGCCTCCTTGAGCGTCAGCGTGGCCTCCGCGTGCAGGCGGCGCGTCCGGAAATCGACGCGGGCCTTCCAGTCCAGCGTTTCGGTCTCAGGCTGCGTGCTGTCGTTGTACGAGTGCGGGTCGAGGCGAGCCATGGGGCCCGACTTGTAGTCGGGGAGCCGACCTCCTGGCGAGCACACCCGACGGCAATGCCGGTTGACTTCCGGGTCAATCGCCTACATTTGTGCAGTCCCCTACTTCCTTTTATGGGAGCCGATTTCCGATGACGACCCGGATCCGAAAAGTGGCGGTGCTTGGCGCTGGCGTGATGGGCAGCGGCATCGCCGCGCATCTGGCCAACTCCGGCGTGCGCGCCCTGTTGCTGGACATCGTTCCGCCCCAGGCTGCTCCGGGCGAGGACACCGCTTCCAAGGCGTTCCGCAACAAGTTCTCGCAGGGCGCCATCGCGAACCTGCGCAAGGCGAAGCCCAGCCCCATCGTGTCCGAGCAGGTGCTCGCGGCCATTGAAGTGGGCAACCTGGAGGACGACCTCGCGCGCCTGGGCGAGTGCGATTGGATCATCGAGGTGGTGAAGGAGGACCTGGCCGTCAAGCAGGCCCTGTTCGCCAAGGTGGAGAAGCACGCCCGCAAGGACGCCATCATCTCCTCCAACACCTCCGGCCTCTCCATCGTGGGGATGACGGAAGGCCGCGGCGCGGACTTCAAGAAGAACTTCCTGGTCACGCACTTCTTCAACCCCGTGCGCTACATGAAGCTCCTGGAGTTGGTTGCCGGCCAGGAGACGAGCGCGGAGGTCGTGAAGACCCTCCACAAGTTCGGCGAAGAGGTGCTCGGCAAGGGCATCGTCTACGGCAAGGACACCACCAACTTCATCGCGAACCGCATTGGCGTGTACGGGATGATGCGGACCATCTCCGAGATGCAGAAGACGGAGATGTCCATTGAAGAGGTGGACAAGATCTTTGGCCCGGCCATGGGCCGTCCCAAGTCCGCCGTCTTCCGCACCGCGGACATCGTGGGCCTGGACACGTTCACTCACGTGGCGAAGAACTGTTACGACACGCTGACGCACGACGAAGAGCGCGACGTCTTCGCCGCCCCGGACTTCCTCCAGAAGATGGTGGAGAAGAAGATGCTGGGCGACAAGAGCGGCGGCGGCTTCTACAAGAAGGACCGCTCCTCCGGTGGCAAGGACATCCTCGCGCTGGACCTGAAGACGCTGGAGTACCGGCCGCAGGCGAAGGTGCGCTTCGACTCGCTGGGCGCCGCGAAGGACATTGAAAACGTCAAGGAGCGCGTGGCGTCCGTGATGAACGCGGACGACAAGGCCGGCAAGTTCGCCGAGCGCGTCACCCTGGACGTGCTGGCGTACTCCAGCCGCCGCATCCCGGAGATCGCGGACGACCTGGTCAACGTGGACCGCGGCGTGCGCTGGGGCTTCGGCTGGGACCTGGGACCCTTCGAGGTCTGGGACGCCTACGGTGTCCAGAAGGGCGTGGAGCGCATGAAGGCGCTGGGCCTCAAGCCCGCCGCCTGGGTGGAGGAGATGCTGGCCAAGGGCCGCACGTCCTTCTACGGCGTGCAGGACGGCCGCGACACCTACTGGGACATCCCGTCCAAGTCCGTGAAGCAGGTGTCTGAGAACGCGCGCACGTTCCGCGTGGAGTACCTGAAGCGCGGCAACAAGAAGATCACCGGCAACGACAGCGCGTCGCTGTGGGACACGGGCGACGGCGTCACGCTCTTGGAGTTCCACTCCAAGATGAACTCCATCGACGATGACATCATCGCGATGATGAACACCGCGCTGGATGAGACGGAGAAGAACTTCAAGGGCCTCGTGATTGGCAACGACGGCTCCAACTTCTCCGCCGGCGCGAACATCATGGCCATGCTGATGGCGGCCAAGAGCGAGGACTTCGACTCCATCCGCAAGATGGCGTCCGCGTTCCAGGCGGCCAACCAGCGCATGCGCTACAGCCCCGTGCCCGTCGTGACGGCGCCCTTCAACCTCACGCTGGGCGGCGGCGCGGAAGTCACCATGGGTGGCAACGCGGTGCAGGCCAGCGCGGAGCTGTACATGGGCCTCGTGGAAGTGGGCGTGGGCCTCATCCCGGGCGGCGGCGGCACCATGATGCTGCTGCGCAACGTGTTCGGCGGCTACGCGGCGGACAAGGACTTCGACTCGCTGCCCTTCCTCAAGAAGGTGTTCCTCGCCATCGGCATGGCGAAGGTCGCCACCAGCGCGGAAGAGGCTCGCGAGACGGGCTTCCTGTCCCAGCAGGACGGCATCACGGGCAACCGCGACTTCCTCCTGTCGGACGCGAAGTCGCGCGTGCTGGGCCTGGCGAACGGCGGCTTCCGCCCGCCGCGTCCCACGCGCTTCCGGCTGCCGGGCCCCAACGGCGCGGCCACCATCGACATGATGCTGTACGACATGCAGCTCAACAATCAGATCAGCGCCCACGACCGGAAGATCGCCCAGAAGCTGGCGCGCGTGCTCTCCGGTGGTGACACCAGCCCGTCCGTGCTGGTGACCGAGGAGAAGCTGCTGGAGCTGGAGATGGAAGCGTTCCTGAGCCTCATCGGCGAGGAGAAGACCCAGGACCGCATGATGTTCATGCTCGAGAAGGGCAAGCCGCTGCGCAACTAGCGCGAGGCGTTTACCCAATGGTTTTCCAGACGCGAGTTCCGAAGCACGCCCGGACGGTGTCCGGGCAGGGAGACACCTAAAATGTCCGGTCGAGTCGTGATTGCCAGCGCGGTGCGCACCCCCTTCACCCGCGCCCACAAGGGAGAGTTCAAGGACACGCGGCCGGATACGCTCGCGGCCCTTGCCATCAAGGAGGCCGTCGCCCAGGTCCCCGGCTTGAAGCCGGCGGACGTGGAGGACGTCATCATGGGCTGTGCCATGCCGGAGGCGGAGCAGGGCATGAACGTGGCCCGCAACGCGAGCCTGCTCGCCGGCCTGCCGGACACCGTTCCGGGCCTGACCATCAACCGCTTCTGTTCCTCCGGCGTGCAGTCCGTGGCGCAGGCGGCGCAGGGCATCAAGTCCGGCATGATGCAGGTGGCCGTGGCCGGTGGCACCGAGTCCATGACCATGGTGCCCATGGGCGGCAACAAGGTCTCCGCCAACCCGGAGATCATGCAGAAGCTGCCGGAGGTCTACACCTCCATGGGCGCGACGGCGGAGAACATCGCCTCCCGCTACAACGTCACCCGTGAGGACGCGGACAAGTTCGCCGCCGAGTCCCAGCGCCGCGCGGCCACCGCCCGCGAGCAGGGGAAGTTCAAGGAGGAGATCTTCCCCGTCACCACCACGATGTTCGACGAGGACGGCACCCAGAAGCAGGTGACCGTCACGGTGGACACCATCCTGCGCCCGGAGACGACGGTGGAGGGCCTGGCCAAGCTGCGCCCGGCCTTCAACGCCAAGGGCGTGGTGACGGCGGGCAACGCGTCGCCGCTGACGGACGGCGCGGCGGCCGCGGTGGTGATGAGCGAGGAGAAGGCGAAGGAGCTCAACGTCAAGCCGCTGGGCTACTTCGTGGACTACGTGGTCGCTGGCGTGCCGCCCGAAATCATGGGCGTGGGCCCGGTGCCCGCCATCCGCAAGCTCCTGGAGCGCAACAAGCTGAAGGTGGAAGACATCAGCGTGTTCGAGCTCAACGAGGCCTTCGCGGCGCAGGCGCTGCACTGCATCCGTGAGCTGGGCATCCCCCAGGACAAGGTGAACCCGAACGGCGGCGCCATCGCCCTGGGCCACCCGCTGGGCGTGTCCGGTGCGCGCATGGTGGCCACCATCCTGCGCGAGCTGAAGCGCCGGGACGGCCGCTACGGCGTGGTGAGCATGTGCATCGGCGGCGGCATGGGTGCCGCGGCGCTGGTGGAGCTGGCGAAGTAATCCGCTTCCGCTTCGCGCCCCCTGGTGGCTTCAGGGGGCGCGGAGGGGATGGGTCAGGAGGCCGGGGCGTCCGGGTCGTTCACCGGGACGCCCGCCAGGCGCAGCACCCGCAGCGCGTTGGTGGTGTCCACCACCCCCTGCCGGAGCCGGTAGTCGAACACCATCTTCCCGTCCTCCAGGTGGTCGCGGAAGTGGACGTTCACCACGTGCGAGCCCGGCTCGTCCGCCAGCACCGCCAGGGACAAATCGTGCGTCGTCACCGCGCCACACGCGCCGGAGGCGAGCAGGAGCCGCAGCACTTCGCGTGAGGCAATCTGCCGTTCGCGGGTGTTGGTGCCCAGCAGGATTTCGTCCAGCAGGAAGAGCGCCTGGCCCTTCGCGGCCGCCGCCGCGTCCAGCACCATCTTCAGCCTCAGCACCTCCGCGTGGAAGTACGACACGCCGCGCTCCAGCGAGTCCTTCACGCGCATGCTGGTGAGCACCTGCACTGGAGACAGCCGGAACGACGCCGCGGACACCGGCGCGCCCGCCAGCGCCAGCACCACGTTCGCGCCCAGCGCGCGCATCAGCGTCGTCTTGCCGCTCATGTTGGAGCCCGTAATCAGCAGCGCGTGACGCGGGCCGGGCAGGGACACGTCGTTGGGGACGGGCGCGTCCAGCAGCGGGTGTCCCAGCGCGGTGGCCTCCACGCTCGGGCCCTGGGCGTGCAACTCGGGCCAGGTGAAGGCAGGCCGGTCATGGGCCAGGCCTCCCAGGCAGCAGAGGGCCTCCAGTTCCGCGAGCCCCTCGAACCACTGACGCACGTCGCGGCCGTGGGCGGCGCGCCAGTTCTCCAGCGCGAAGAGGGCGTGGATGTCCCAGAGCGTGAGCCAGTGGACCAGGGGGTGGAACTGGTGCCGCTTGAACTCGATGAGCGAGAACAGCCGGCTGAAGCGCTGGAACAGCACGGACACCGCCGGGCTGCTCCGTGCCGTCAGGCCGGACTGGAGCTGCTTGAGGCGCGGGTGCTCGAAGGTCTGCTTCTCCACGCGCTCGAAGAGGGACGCGTAGCGCACGAAGCCGCGCTCGCCGCGCTCCACGCCTTCGTCCATCTGCCGCAGCGTGCGGCGCGTGGCCATGGCGATGCCCAACTGCGCGAGCAGCCCCACCCAGACGGTGCTGTCTGGAATCACGCCGACCGTACCCAGGATGAAGAGGGTGAGCGTTATCAGGGGCAGGATGATGGCCAGGGGCCGCGCCCAGCGGATGGTGTCCAGGGACGGGCCCGCCTCCGCCCACTCGATGAAGAGGGCCGGGTCCGCCTTGTCCTTCGCCACCACGCGGGCGTCCGCGCAGAGGTCCTGGCGGAAGTCCACGCGCGGGGCCAGCTCGCGCGCGGCGCCCTGCCGGGTCACCACCGTCTCCGCGGTGGCGGGGGAGGACAGCCACGCGGCCAGCCGCTCTTCACCCGCGCGCGTCGCCGTCTCGTTGATGAGCTGGAAGAGGCTGCCCTGGCCAAAGACATCCAGGTCCGTGGCGTAGAGGTGGTTGGGGGAGAGGAACCGCTCACCCTTGTCCGTGAAGGAATGCCAGCCACCCTCCAGCCTCGCCAGGCCGCGCTCGTTGAGCAAGACGAAGAGGCGCGCGCGCTGCTCCTTGAGGAACACCTGGTGATGCAGCACCGCCAGCAGGCCATAGACAGCGAGCGCCCCGGCCGCCGCCCACCACCAGGGCTTGGGCAGCCGGCCCATCAGGGTCAGCGCTGCGATGACCAGCGCCGCCACGAAGGCCACGGTGCGCAGGTTGGCGTACCTCGCGCTGACGCGGTCCAGCTCCGTCAGGTCCGCCTGGGCGGCGGCGCGGCGGTCGGTGTACGTGCGATGCGGGCTCTGGGACTCGGTCGGGACGGGCACGATGGTCGCGCATGCTGTGCGGCCCCCCGTCCGAGGGCAAGCGCTCAACGCGCCCCGTCACGCTTCGATGCCAGTCGAGAACAGCCGTTGGACGGGGACACGATGCAGGAGGCCTGGACCCGGCTTCCAGCGTCGAGCGGGCTCGCGGTTGACTCCCATGGGGCCCCCGGGATTTGAATGCGGCCCGTGAGGGACGGTCGGGCCGGCCGTGCCTCATCGAGGGGGCTCACCCCATGTCGTTACCCAAGGTTGTGTTGGGCGGAGGGCTCCTCGTGGGCCTGCTCGCCGCGCCTCCCGCCGAGGCCCGCTTCGGCAAGCGCTCGGACTCCACCGAATCGTCGAAGCCCGTCCACGAGGCGACCGCCATCGGTTCGGACCGGGACGGCGACTCGAAGAAGGACGACGAGAACAAGAACCGTTCGTCCAAGAGCAAGAGGACCACGGTGTCCTCCACGGATGACAGCTACGAGTTCAACTCGAGCGCATCCAGCGATGCCGCCTCCTTCATCCTGGGCGCCGTCTTCGAGCTGCTGTTCCGGGGCATGGGGGAGGCCATCGCCAACACGGGCACCCACCACGGCCACGACATGGTGGCTCCGGACGCGCCGCCCCAGCGCAATTCGCTGCGGCACGCCGTGCCGTTCTCCTTCCGCGCGGGCCTGCTGGTGACACCCCTCAGGGGCGGCACCGGCTTGGACTTCGACGTCGGCTGGGACGCGCACAGCTTCGGCGCGGACCTGCGGCTCTCCCGGTTGGTGAGCACCTGGGAAGGCTCGACGTCCCGCGACACGCGCACCCTGGGGGAGATGCACGTGACGTACTCCCCCCTCGTCCGGGAGGAGCTCCGCCTGCGCGTGGAAGCCGGCGTCTCCACCCTGGACGCGCCCGGGCGCGTCTACGTGGCCCCCAGCCTGGGCATGTCCGTGGAGGCGTGCGTCCTGGGCCCCCTGGACGTGGAGGCGCGCCTGCAGATGACGCCCGGGCCCTACCAGCAGGCGGACGTGCGCGCGGGCCTGGCGCTGCACCTGGGCAGCCTCATGCTGCGCGGCGGGGCGCGCTACCTCGCCCTGGACTCCGAGGTGGCCCCGCTGGGGCTGGCCCTCGGCTTCACCCCCGAGTTCGGCCTGGGCTTCACGTTCTGAACAGCGCGGTGCGCTCAAAAACACCACGGGCCCGGCCGCGGAGGCTCTCGCGGTCAGGCCCGTTGGACGTCACGGTCCCCTTGAAGGGACGTGGGGTCTACTTCTCCTTGGAGGCCAGCTTGCGCAGGGCCTTCTGGTCACGCACGCAGAGGATGCGGCCGACGTTGCCGAGCACGCCCTCGCGCTTCATCTCGTTGATGAGCGTGGACACGAAGGAGCGCGAGGCGCCCACCAGGTCCGCCAGGTCCTGCTGCGTAATCCCGCGCAGGTCCGTCTCACCGCCGTGCGGGCAGCGCTCGCCGTGCGCTTCCACCAGCGTGAGCAGGGTGTCCGCCAGCCGGGCCGGGACCTCCTTGAAGGTCAGTCCCAGGACGCGCTTGCGCAGCGAGCGCACGCGGTCCGCGTAGGCGCGCACCACGTCCACCGCCAGGGCCGGACGGGCCTCCAGCTGGGCGCGGAAGTCGCGGCCCTCGATGCTCCACACCTCGGCCTCGCCCGCCGCCACGGCCATCTCCTCGATGGGCGTGCCTTCCGGGCGGAACAGCTCGCCGAACAGGTCGCCCGGGCGCAGGATGGACACCACCGAGCGGGTGCTGTTCTTGCCAATGCGCATCAGGCGCACGCGGCCGGACTTCAGCAGGTACACGCGGTCCGACGTGTCGCCGGGGCGGTAGATGGTCGAGTTGTGCGGGAAGGACTCGACCTTGAAGTACCCCTTGAAGTCGATGGCCTCCTGGCCGGGGACCAGCTTGTTCGCGGTCACCATCATGCCGGACGACGTCGCCTGCAGCGGCGCCACGACATTGGAACCGATGGGGCCGAGGGGGCGGTTGAAGCCGTGCATGGGAGACTCCTGGGAAGGCGGAAAGGGATGGGGAAGGTTGGTCGCTGCTGCTGCTGCGGACGGACCTTGCCCTTTCCAAGAGGCGTGCCATGAGCACTTGAACTATTCCCAGGGGAACAGTTCGAGGAATGCCGGGTACTTAGCGCTACACCCCGGTTCGGCCCCCCCCACTGTGTCCAAAACCTGAAACAGAACGTTCAAACAGTCTGATCACTTTGAACGAAACGTTAAACAGGCACACCGGTTTGTCCGGGCTGGGACACTGTCAGGAAGCATCCTTCACCGGATAAGGGTGCACCTGTGGACCCTGCCCCTGTGCAAGACCGAACTTTTGAAGCTTTCGTTCAAGCGTTGGACGGCTGATGCCCAGGATCTGACACGTGCGTCCCTTGTGACCCTTGGTGACGGCCATGGCCCGGGCAATGAGCTGCCGTTCGGCCTCTTCCAGGGTGGGGATGAGGCTCACGTCGTCCACTGCGGGGGCCGCGAACATGCCGCCCGCGGCGCCGGGGGCGCGGTGGGGGTCCATGGGGCCTGAGGGGGTCGCCTCCAGGGCGGGCAGGTCGTCACCCCGGAGCACGTCACCCGGCGCGAGCACCACGGCGCGGGTGAGGACGTTCTCCAGTTCGCGCACGTTGCCGCGCCAGGGCAGGCGCGTGAGGCGCTCCATCACCTCGTGGGGCACGCGGGTGACGCGCTTGTGCACCTTCTCGTTGATGCGCTCCAGCAGGTGCTTCACGAGCGGGGGGATGTCCTCGCGCCGCTCACGCAAAGGCGGGATGACGAGGGTGATCACCTTGAGGCGCTGGTAGAGGTCCTCGCGGAAGCGGCCCTGGTCCACCTCGTCCGCGAGGTGGCGGTGGGTGGCGGCGATGACGCGGGCGCGCAGCTTCACGCGCTTGACGCCGCCCACGCGCTCGAACTCGCGCTCCTGGAGCACGCGCAACAGCTTCGCCTGGAGCATCAGCGACATGTCGCCAATCTCGTCCAGGAAGACGGTGCCGTCCTCGGCCAGCTCGAACTTGCCGGGCTTGCCGGCGACCGCGCCGGTGAAGGCGCCCTTCTCGTGGCCGAACAGCTCGCTCTCCAGCAGCGTGTCCACGATGGCGGAGCAGTTGATGCCGATGAAGGGCCGTGGCTCGTCGTAGGAGTAGTTGTGGATGACGCGGGCGATGAGCTCCTTGCCCGTGCCGCTCTCGCCGTTGATGAGCACCGTCGCGGTGCTGCTCGCGACCTTGCCAATCTCCTTCACCAGCTGCTGCATGGAGGGGCTGGTGCCCACGATGTCGCCCAGGCGGACGACGGCGTTCTCGCGGTGGACCTCATCCGCGCGGCGCGACAGCTGGCGGTACTCCAGCGCGCGCTCCACGACGAGGTCCAGGGCGGCCGGATCCGGGAAGGGCTTGTGGATGTAGTCGAACGCACCGGCCTTCATGGCCCGGATGGTCGTCTCCATGTCGTGGTAGGCGGTGACGAGGATGATGCGCGCGTCGCCGCACAGGCCCTTCATCTCCTCGATGATCTCCAGGCCCGTGCGGTCCGGGAGCATCATGTCCAGGATGACCACGCTGGGCATGTTCTCCTGGGCGGCCTTGAGGCCCGCGGCCGCGCTGGTGGCCGTCACCACCTGGTAGCGCGGCTGCCCGTCGTCCTGCTCTATCTCCTCGAAGTGCATCGTGAGGGTTTCGAGCAGCGACACGTCATCGTCGACGATGAGGAGGGTCTCCATGGGGTCCTCAGGCGGCGAACGTCAGCGTGAACACCATCCCCGGTTCCGCGCTCCCCTGGGCCGCCACGTCGCCCCCCACACCCGTCATCACCCGCCGCAGGGCGGCCAGGGACAGCCCCGCGCCCCGCGCCAGCCGCGAGCCGAAGGGGTCGAACAGCGTGCCCCGCTCATCCGGAGGCAGGGCCGCGGCGGGATCATCCAGGATGAGGCTGACGTGGCCGGGGTCGTCCTGGCGCAGCGTCACCTGGACGCGGCCCTCTTCTGGCAGGCCCATGGCCACGTTGAGCAGGACTTGAGCGAGCACGGGCCTCAACCGGTTGGGATCCACCCGCACGCGGGGCAGGTCCGCCTCTTCCTTCACATCCACCTCGATGCGGCGCTCGGCCAGTTCCGGGGCCACCATGGCGGTCGCCTCCTGGACGACCGAGCGCAGGGCGTGGGCGTCCAGGTTCGCGGCGCTCTCGCGGCCGTATTCGGAGAGCAGCCAGAGCATGCGCTCCATGGTGCGGATTTCGCGGTTGGCGATGGTGAGCCGCCGCTTGTCCCGGTCCGACAGACCGGTGTTCCGGGCCAGCGTCTGCACCGCCATCTTCACGGAGGAGAGCGGGTTGCGGATCTCATGGCTGAGCGACGAGGACAGCTTGGAGATCTGCACCGGCGGGGCGCCCTCCAGCACGGTGCCCAGGTCGAGCACGCCCGCGGCGGCCTCCTCGCCGTCCATGCCCAGCACGAGCCGCAGGTGGTTGGCGGGCGGGTTGCCGGTGGGGCCTCCCGCGGAGAGGGTGACGAACTCGACCGCGCGGCGGTCCTCGCGCGCTCGCGCATCCAGTTCGCGGGCGCGCTCCTGGGGAACCCCGAGCGCGGTGTGCAGGGACATGCCCACGAGCGCCTTGGCGTCGCGGCGCAGCACCTGGGCGCAGTCACCTTCGGCGCGTGTCACCCGGAGGTTGGGAGACCAGGCGAGCTGCGCGGCTTGCAGGAGATGGGCGTTCATTGGTGGACCTGAAACATACCGGGTAACGTCGAGCGCTGTCCTTATGACCAGCACCGCACGTCCTCCGAAGAACCTTGTGGCGGCCCTTCTGTTCCTGTCCGGGGCCACGGCGCTCGTCTACGAGCTGGTCTGGTCCAAATACCTGGGGAACGTGCTGGGCAACAGCGGCCAGGCGCACGCCGTCGTGCTGGCCACGTTCATGGGGGGGCTGGCGCTGGGGGCGTTTGTCTTCGGGCGGACAGCGGACCGGGTGAAGAACCCCCTGGCGCTCTACGGCGTGCTGGAACTGGGCGTGGGCCTGTACGCGCTGGCGTTCCCGTACGTCCTGGGGGCGCTGGAGCACCTGTGGCTGTCCCTGGCGCCCCACGTGCCGGAGGGACTGCGGGTGGCGCCGCGCCTGCTCGTGTCCTCGCTGTCCCTGGTGGTGCCCACGCTGCTCATGGGCGGCACGCTGCCGGCATTGGTGCGCCACTTCGCGGCGAGCCTCGCCGGGGTGCGCAAGGAGCTGGCGCGGCTGTATGCCATCAACAGCCTGGGCGCGGCGGTGGGCGTCTACGTGGCGGGCACGCGGCTGGTTCCGCTGGTGGGCCTGTCCGCGTCCGCGAAGCTGGCCGCGGGCATCAACGTGCTGCTCGCACTGGCGGCGCTGGCGCTGGCCCGTCGGCACCCACCGGCGGTGACAGTGGGCGCGGCGGCGGCAGCGGAGGACGTGGCCTATCCCCGGCGGGCGGTGCGGGCCGCGCTCGTGGGCGTGATGCTGTCGGGCTTCACGTCGATGCTGTACCAGGTGACGTGGATCCGCCTGCTGTCCATCGTGCTGGGGGCGTCCACGTATGCCTTCACGCTCATCCTGACGGCGTTCATCCTGGGCATCGGCCTGGGCAGCTTCTGGCTGATGACGCGCAAGGAGGGCGGGGACTCGCTGAAGCTGTATGGCTGGACGCAGGTGGGGCTGGTGTTGAGCCTCTGCGTGGCGCTGCCCCTGTACGTGCGGCTGCCGCACCTGTTCCGCTGGTCGGAGTGGATGCTCACGCGCGCGGTGGAGACGTGGCCCGTCTTCCAGGGCATCACCTTCGCGTTCTGCTGCCTGGTGCTGCTGGTGCCCACGTTCATCATGGGCATCGCGTTTCCAGCGGCGGCCCGCGTGGCCACGGCGAAGGTGTCCGAGGTGGGGCGCCAGCTGGGTGGTGTGTACCTGTGGAACACGGCGGGCACGCTCTCCGGCTCCGTGCTGGGCGGGCTGGTGCTGATGCCTTTCTGGGGCATGCAGGGCAACTTCATCGCGGGGGCGGTGGCGAACCTCCTCTCCGCGGCGCTGGCGTTCCGCGCGCTGGCCGAGCCGAAGGAAGGGGAGGGCGCAAGCGTGGTGCCCGCGTGGCGGACGCTGGCGCCGGTGGGCGTGACGGCGGTGCTGGCGGTGGTGGTGCTGGGCGGCATGCACGGCTGGCCACAGCGGCTGTCCAACATCGCGGCGATCCGCGCGCACCAGAAGCCGCCGGACAGCTACGCGAAGCTGGTGGAGAGCACGGAGAAGGCCATCGTCCCGCGCTTCTACGCGGATGACACCTTCGCCACGGTGATGGTGGGGGACCTGCCGAGCGACAACCTGCGCTTCATGAAGATCAACGGGAAGACGGACGCGTCGAACGGGAGCGACATCGAGACGCAGGTGATGGCGGGCCACCTGGGCGCGCTGCTCCACCCGCGCGATCCGAAGAACGTGCTCGTCATCGGCTCGGGCGCGGCCATCACCACGGGCAGCGTGCTGGCGCACCCGGTGGAGCGCCTGGACATGGTCGAAATCTCCCCGGCGGTCATCGATGCGGCGCGCCTGTTCAAGGCGGACAACCGCAACGCGGTGGATGATCCGCGCACGCACGTGCACATCGACGACGCGAAGACGTTCATGGCGCTGGCGCCCATCCAGTACGACCTCATCATCAGCGTGCCCTCCAACCCCTGGGTGTCGGGCGTGTCCGGCCTCTTCACGCGCGACTTCTTCCAACTGGTGGACAAGCACCTGACGGACGACGGCGTGATGGTGCAGTGGATCCACACCTACGAGAGCAACCGCGAACTGGTGCGCCTGGTGATCCGCACGCTGCAGGACACCTTCCCGCACGCCACGACGTGGCTGGGCCCGGAGGATCTGGTGATGGTGGCCAGCCGCAAGCCGCTGTCATTCAACGCGGCGGAGGTGGCCGCGCGCATGGCCCGGCCGGACGTGAAGGCGGACCTGGCGCGGGTGGAGATCAACGACCTGTTCGGCCTGTTGTCCAAGCAGGTGCACACCGAGGCCGGACAGAAGGACTTCGCGGGCGAGGGGCCCATCAACACGGACGACCACAACCTTTTGGAGTACGCGTCGCCGGTGGCGTTCTTCCTGGCGAACCTGGACGTGCGCGTGAATGACGAGCGCCGGTCGCCGGAGACAGGGCCCGGGCTGCTCCTGCACCAGTACCTGCGCGATTATCCGCCCACCGCCGAGCAGGCCGCGGGGCTGTACCGCAACGTGGAGCGCTACCACTCGGACAAGGATCCGACCGTCCGGGGCGTGGCGGCGCTGTGGCGTTCACTGGCGCCGGAGGATCCCGCGTCGGCGCTCGCGCTGGGCCGGGCGGTGCTGGCGCAGGGGGACCTGACCCTGGCGGCGTCCCTCTTGGAGCCGGAGGTGGCGCGGGGTGGCCGTTCTCCGGAGCTGGTGACGGAGTACTTGAAGCTGGTGACGGCCCGGACGTGGGCCTCGCGCACAGTGTGGACGCCGATGAACGCGGACGGGGCGCTGGCGGTGGGCCGCGAGGCGGCGGCGCTCCACCCCCAGGACGCGAAGCTGCAGAAGGCGTTCAAGGCGTACTGCGAGGCCCTGCCGCCGGACGCCTGCGGGAGGACCTCCCGTATGCCCACGGCGGCGCCCGGAGCGCCCTGAAACAGGGGGGATGAAACCTTGAGTGGGTCCAGACCCGCGATATTCCTTGATCCGGCCCCCCCATCCTCCCGTTGACGGATGGAGGTGCTTGCTCGCCCGTTGTACTGTCCGTATCGACCCTGACTTCCCGCAGGGTGTGTCTTTCCACCGCTGCAACGACCCCCGGAGTTTCCCATGAACGCGATCGCGAAGGCCCCGAAGAAGCAGTTCCGCAAGAACCGTGGTCAGGGCATGACCGAGTACATCATCATCGTTGCCCTGATCGCGATCGCCGCCATCGGCGTGATCACGCTGTTCGGTGACAACATCCGCAAGCTGTTCGGCGCCTCCGCGGCGGCCCTGGCCGGTAACGACAACGTGGCCAACGACGGCCAGGTGTCCAACGACACGCTGAACAAGAAGACCATGAAGTCCTTCGGTCAGAACAACACCTACTGAGCCGCTTCCGGGCTTCGGTGAATGGCAGGTCCCTCCAACTGGAAGGGCCTGCCATTCGTGTTTCAGGGGGGTGAAGCGGTCGTCCTCGTGCGCTCCCGCGCCCAGAGGACCCAGCCGTTCGCCTTCGCCAGCTCGCGCCAGCCGCCGCGCTTCTGGAGGTGATCCAGCAGGAGGTTGCCCGGGTTCTCCGTGTCCCAGACGACGTAGTCTGGATCATAGGCCTCCAGCGCCTGCTCCCAGCCGGGCTCGGACCACACGAGCCGCTCATAGGCCTGGTGGATGGCGGCGGGGAACGGATCATTCCGGCTGTCGATGTAGACCTTGTACGGGGCACCCGCGAAGTAGGAGATGGGGCCGCCCATGATGAACCGGTTGAGCACGCGGCCCGGAGGCTGTTGGCTCAGCGTCTGGAGCACGGGCAGGGGGATGTTGGGGTGCGTGCCCTTCTCCACGGGGCGGGGCGCGCCCGCGTTCAGCGCGAACAGGCCGGCCAGCAGGACGGTGGGCCACAGAGCCAGGGACGTTCCGGTGCTCCAGGTGGCGATGGGGCGCTCCAGCCACGACAGGAAGCGGGGGAGGGCGGGCGCGTCGCTCGTGCGCGCGTGCTCCACCAGCGTGAGGGCGAGGAGCACGGACGCGAACGGCGCATGGCGCTGGACCTTCAGCGCGGCGATGCCCAGCACGAGCGTGGGCAGGAGGGCCGCGGCGCGCCGCACTCGGGCCCGGCCGATGACGAAGAGGCACGCACCGAAGAGGAAGAGGTAGACCCAACTCCAGCCTGCATCCAGGTCCAGCGGGCGCCACTCGTTGATGTGCTGGGTGGACGCAAGCAGCGAGTGCTGGAGCGGATACAGGTAGATGCGGGGGCCGTCCGGCGACAGGCCCGCGACGAGGAACATCGCGAGCGCCGCCGCGAGCGCGGCTCCGCAGCGCCGGAGGGACGTGGGCGTGCGGTCATCCAGGGCCGTGCCCATCGCGGTGGAAGCGAGCAGCGCCGGGCCCAGGAGCCAGCTGCCGTGCAGGTTGGCCCAGGCGAGTCCCAGGAGCGGGAAGGCCCAGAGCACCCGCGTATTGCCATGGCGCCAGGCCTGGACGCCCAGGGCGGCGAGGACGAAGAGCAGGTGTCCCAGATGGAAGGGACGCTCCTGGATCCAGGTGGAGGCCTGGACGCCCGATATCAATCCCAGACAGGCGAGGACGAGGAGATGGGAGGGTTGGGCGTCCGCGCGCCGCAGGGCGACCCAGAGCAGGAGCACGTTGGCCGCGACAAGTGAGGCGACGAGAAGCGAGGGACCGGCGGCGCCCAGGGCCTTGATGAGCAGGACGCAGAGCACGCCGAAGCCCCACTCGTGGGGTACCCAGCCCGCGGTGCCCGTCACGCTGAAGGGGTCCACGGGGTTGAAGCCGTGCTCCAGCACGTAGCGGCCCCCCGCCAGGTGGAAGAACAGGTCGTAGTTGCGAAGGGGAAGGAACCCCAGCCAGAGGATGAGCCCTAACGTGAACAGGGCCGCCGGGGCGGGCAGGAGGGCGCGGAGCCGCATGGTGTTCGGGTGGGGCCTACTGCGCGCCGGGAGCGGGCAGGGGCGGCCTCGGGGCGGCGGAGAAGCCCAGGCGGCGCAGCATGACCTGCCGGATGGAGGGGATGCGGAAGCGGAAGATGAAGGCGTCCGCGAAGTAGTGCGCGAGCACGCAAGCGAAGCCCAGCGAGGTCAGCGCGCGCAGCAGGGGATGCGCCTGCGCGCCGCCGCCAATGCCCAGCGAGCCGCGCATGGGGCCATCCAGCAGGAAGCCATGCACCACGCCCAGCGCGAACAGCGGGAGCATGGAGACGACCATGGCGGGCCAGATGAGCTTCTGGCTCAAGCGGGGCGCGTCGCCTTCGCGAGGCTCCAGCATGCGGGCGCTGAGGAGGTAGTACTCCAGGCCGTGCATGCCCGGGAGCATCACGTAGCCCCAGGACGGCGCCACGAGCGCCAGGCCGGTCGCGGTGGCCATGCCCAGGAGGTACAGCACCTTGGGGCCGCTGGCGGTGCCGGAGCGGAGTACGGCGCGGAAGAGCAGGAGGAAGAAGCCCAGCCAGATGGCGATGAGCACGGGCAGCGTCTGCCACGGAAGGACGACGCCCTGGCCCACGTCGAGGTAGGCGGGGGCGTTCGGGGCGGCGGACTCGGCGACGAAGAAGATGCGGACGAGGAGGACGGAGAGGAGCAGCGGGACATAGAGCTGCTGGAGCTTGCGCTCGAGCGGGGAGGGCGCGGGGAGGCCCGCCTGTCCGCCGCGCAGGCCATGCAGGGACCACAGGCCCCGGTGTTGGGACAGGGTGTGGTGCATGCCGAAGACGTTGAAGATGACGGCCACGGCGAAGGTGTGGATGGAGCGGTCGGCGTAGAAGGTGACGAACAGCGCCGCGCCCACGGCGAGCATGGCCAGCGCACCGGCGAGGATGGTGCGCGGCTGGTTGGGCGCGGCGGTGAGCACGTCGCGGTGCACGCCGAAGAGCAGGAACGTGAGGATGACGTGCGTGGCGTTGCCCAGGAGGTTCTGGGCGGTCCAGCTCAGCATCCGGTGGGCGTTGTCCGCGGAGGCAGGGGCGAGGAACGCACTGGCGACGGCGGCCACCAGGGTCAGGGCCAGCGGGACGCCCAGGATGGCCAGGTCGGCCCGGGGCGAGAACAGCCACAGGCGGCGAAAGCGCAGGCTGCCGGGCGCGGCCGGCGTGTCCTGCTCCGTGGCGGTGGCGACTCCGGGGCTCAGCGGTGTCATGGGACGGGGAGTATACCGGGTCTCCAGGGGGCCAGAACCCGAGCCACCCTGCCTGCCAGGCGGGAGAACGACACGAGCCTGTGACGCTGCCTCCATGAAATGCGGAACGGGGGAGCGGTCGTGGCAAACCCAGGGCGGAAAATACACACGCTGCCGATAGGACTTGCAGTGGCGTAAGTGTTGATTTTCGCGGTCACTGAAATGCAAGGCTATGTCTTGTGGTGAGTTCCCGACAAAAGATAGGGTATGGATATTCCCGGGCATCGCTGACCGGGAGGGGACTCTTCCAAGAGTGAGGGGCGATTGTCTTTCCGGTCATGGGTGTGGGGAGCGCTGGCGGGAGGAGTCCTGCTGTTGGCGTGCAATGAGTCGCGACCTCCAGTTGGCGCCGCGGAGGAGGTAGCGGCACCTTCAGGGAAGGTCTTCGGAGAGCACCCGCAGACCCTGGCCGCTGCGGCGACAAAGGAAGTGGGGGAGGACTGTGCCGCGCAAGGTGCGTCCGCCTGTCGCTCCAATCTGTGCCTTCATACCCAGCCAGCCCCAGGCCAGGGGTTGATCTGCTCACGGCAATGCCAGGCGGAAGCGAACTGCCCCGTGGACTGGCAATGCGTTTCGGTCCATCCGAACGCAGGCGCCTCCTTCTGCGTGCCCCCGAAGGGGTGGTCCGCGCGTCCTGCTCAAGAGCGATAGGCCCGTTCAATGCTTGCACATCTCTTGATGCTCCTCCTGGTGGCGGCGCCACCAGCGACCCCTCGTGCGCCCTCTCCCAGTTACCTTGTCTTCAGTCACGACGGGGCCTGGATCGCCTTGGACGTCTCCACGGGGAAACCTGAACGCATCCGCGTTCCCTCGACCTACCCTGCCACCACCCTGACGGTTTCGCGGGATGGACAGCACATCGTCTACACGGCGTATGATCAGGGGGCGCTCAATGACCTGCTGTATCGGTGGGATTGGAAGGCGAAGTCGCCCCCTGTCCGGATTGGGAATGCAGAGGGCTTCCATGCGGACCCGGCTGTCAGTCCTGATGGCCAATGGGTCTACTTCGCGCACCATCCCAAGAAGGGCGGTCCTCCCGGGCAGCATGAGGAACGGGCGAATGCGCAGTTGTATCGCGTGCGAATGGACGGCACCCAACTCACGGCGCTCACGAACGAGCTCGGATGCCATCTGCGGCCTTCCATCCGACCGGATGGAGACGTCATCTACGTCCATACGCCTTGCAGCGTGAACACCAAAACCCTCCACCTGATGCGTGCAGGACAACCTGCCTCCGGGCCGCTGGCGTCCGGAGATCTGAACGAGCCCGTTTACTCGCCGGATGGGAAGAGCCTGGTTTTCGTGGAGCGCGATGGCGCGGATGTCCTGCTCAAGGAGCGGACGTCCGCGGAGCGGCCTCCGCGAATCCTTCACAAGCTCCGTCTGAGAGAGGGGCTCAGTGCCCGGGTCCAGTTCGGCGCGAAGGCCCAGGAGCTCTACTTCCAGGACGCTGAATCCGTTTCGCGGCTCGTGGGCCGCAAGGTCACCCGACTCTTTTCCATGGAAGACGTCCCATGAGAATGCTGATTCGACTCACGCTGCTCATCGCTGTGTCGGGCGCATCCACGGCCCATGCCCAGTACTGCCCCGTGAACGTCCTCCCCCGCTGTGATGGAACGCAAGGCGATCCTGCGTCTGGACCGCAGTCTCCCAAAGCGCCTGGAGGCATCGGATTCTACGGCGATCCCGTCAGTGTCGCGGATCGCTACAGCTACGTGCGAGAAGTGGACTTCGAACTGCCGCTCAGCCAAGGCAGCCTCCCGTTCATTCGGATGCACGCCGCGAACTCCAATTCGTACAACTACGCCAATCTCTCTGGTACGGGGGGGTACGGAAGTTTCCTGCCTACGGAAAGGCTGGGTCGTCCGTTCGGTCCCCACCGATCGGGTGGCAGTCTCAACTGGTGGCACAACTTCTACAGCTCTGTCTATAAAGCTTCGCCTGGCGAGATCGATTTAAATATCCGTGACGTTGATGGATATCTCAACAAGATGGTCTTGAGCTCGAAGTCCGCACCTTCTGGCAAGTGGTACGAGAATGGTAACAACGCGGGCAGCCGCGATAGGCTCTGGCAGGATACCTCGGATGGAGGGTGGCCCCAGGAGTTCGTGTATTTCAGAGAAGGGAGTGGCCGCTATGTCTATGATTCGGTCTGGGTGGATTCACAGTTGGATGCTGGCTACCGCCACTACTTCCTGAGCCGGATTGAAGACAGTCAGTACGCTCCAGATGGGGGTGTGGAAGTTCCTCGGGCCTTGCTGGAGTATGCCCAGCCCATGACCCTGGACGCTGGCGTCCCCGTAGAACTGGGCTGCATCGAGGGAGCACCGGGCTCGGATCCTGGTGTGCCGTATCTGCGCACGGTAACCACGCGCGATGGCGCGAAGGTTCATTTCTACTACACCAAGGTCAAGGGGACTGCCGACGGAAAGCTCGTATGCGTCCTGAGCTATATCACCCTGGAAGACTCCTCCGACGGCGGAGTCTCGGAGCAGCGGTTGGTCGAGTATTCCTATGCGGCCAACAGCAATGAGCTTACGGCGGCGGTCTATCCCCAATCAGGTCAGAGCCGAGAGTACGCCTATTCGAGGTCCGGTTCGAATGCCACCTTCAACGTCTATTCGAATGGAGTCCTGTCCTCGAAGCATACCTGGGACACGACCGATCTCGACGTGCACCATGATGAGGCGGGAGGGCACGACTATGTCATCACACGGCTGGCGAACGATGTCGCGGAGAGGGACGCATGTTCCGTCGCCCGGAATGGATCCAACCAGGTGACGAGTGAGTTCGCGGACTCCTTGGTGGGTTTGGGCACAGGCGCAGCGGGAGCAACGACGTTTACGAATCGGTTCGTTTCCGGGCCTGCCGAGGATTCCGAGCAGACCTGGAGATTGCACTTGCGCAAGGAGCGGTGCGATGGGACCTCATGTCCTGGCATCATTCCCGGCACCGAGCGGTGGGAGTACGAATGCTCGATTGCTGACGGGACATCTCCTCCCGCGCTGCCCAAGGCACATAAGGACCTGCGGGATGTGTGGACGCTCTACTCCCACGCCAGGCCGGACGCGGGTGTCGCCGCAGCCCAGGGTGTTCCGCTGCAACACATCAAGGAACTCAGGACGATCACAGAGGGCGCTGACTCTCTCAGTGGAACGGGAAGCCTTGCTCAGCTGCGGTATGGCTATACCTATGG
The DNA here is from genome assembly GCF_003668935.1 of Corallococcus sp. AB032C. Lineage (NCBI taxonomy): Bacteria > Pseudomonadati > Myxococcota > Myxococcia > Myxococcales > Myxococcaceae > Corallococcus > Corallococcus sp. AB032C. Next base: position 23,041 of record NZ_RAWP01000063.1, read on the forward strand.
TGGAGCCGGGCAGCCGCTGCGCGCCTTCGAACAGTTGCTTGAACGGAAGGAGACCGCGAGCGTCCTGGCTCCGACGGGCGAGTCGGACCCCAATGCACGGACGCAGTACGTCTACGACTCCGTGACGAACCGGTTGAACGCGACGTTCCGCACGGGGTGGACGCAGGTGCGGGACAGCTCGGGCAACTGGCAGGTGCAGAAGCGCCGCGTGGCGGTCTTCAACTTCCGGGCGACTCAGTGCGGCGGCGTGGGGCCCGAGGATCCCGAGGGCCGCGTGTTGGAGGTGCACGGTCCCTGCCTCGTCGACGCGAGCGTCGCGGACGTCTCCACCCTTACGGACTGCCCGTCCACGACGCCGTTCCCGGTGATGAAGTACGAGTACTGGCCGCGGACGGACGTGGAGAACCGTCGGAACAAGCTCAAGAAGGAGTCGGTGTTCCCGGGTGGATGTGGAGGGAGCACGTCGCTGGATACGCAATACCTGGAGTACGACGTCTTCGGAAATGCCACGCGCATCCAGGACTCCAACGGTGTGATTGTCACGCGGGAGTTCAACCAGGACCTGCTCGCGAAGCAGAGCGTGGTGGATGGCGCGACAACCACCACGACGGAGCTGATCTACGACCAGGGGCGTCTCAAGGCCATCAAGCATCCCCAAGGCAACCACGACGTCTTCTGTTACCGAAGCGGGACGACGTCGGGCTGCTCGGGCGGGACACTCACGAAGCTGCTGCAGTGGAGGGCGACCGCCGCGGATGCCTCGGGTTCATCCTGGTCGGAGCGGGTGGACTACACCTACTGGCCGGACGAGACGCTCAAGTCTGAAACGTTCCAGACGTGGACGGGGAGCACCGCGCAGACGCGCCGGGTGAAAACCTACGCAGCGGACGCTCGGAAGCATCCGACCTACGAGGGGATGGGGACCTCGCCCTCGCCCGTCCAGACTGCACGGGTGTTTGACTCGAATGGCAATCTGACAGGGCTGGGCTTCCCCTCCAATGCGCCGCCATCGGTCTGCGGCGGTGTGAATCCAGACGGCTCGCCGGTTTCGACCCTTTGCACCGCGATGGGCTATGACCGGCTGAATCGGCTGACCAAGGTGGATGAGTTCCCCACGTCCAGCAGCAACCAGCGGACGTGCTTCACGCACGACGTGCAGAACAACGTCACCTCCGTGCGGGCGGGTTGCGCGGTGGCGTCGGGATCGAATGACTGCTCGACGTGCAGTGCGTCTGTCCCTGCGTCCACCTACGGCTACGACGACTTCGGCAACCTGGTGACGGTGTCCCTGCCTCATACGAGTGACGGCGCTGGTGGCGCAGGCGTCACCCGCTATGCCTATGACGCCCGGGGCCAGGTGACGGCGAAGGAGACGCCGGCGATGCGGGATGCGTGGGAGTGGCTCTCGTATGAGTATGACCTGTTGGGCCGGATCCTGCGCTCGGTGCGGCACTACAACACGCCCGCCACGGGAGCGGAGAACCTCTTCGCCCTGTCGTATGACGTGAATGACTCTGGCGACGCGACCAGTGTGCCCCCTTCGAGTTGCCCACAGCCCACGAAGACGGCCGGGCGGCTGCGCTACCGCCACGATTCCTTCGGACGCACCTGGTACCAGTACGATGCGTTTGGTCGGGTGGCCGGAGAGATCCGTCTACGCGAGGGCGAGACGAGCTGCTCGTCGGGCACGGTGAATGCCCATCCGCACACGTTCTATACCTACACGGCGAATGGCAACATCGAGACGGTGACATATCCGCATGGGCGCGTGGTCACCTACGTCTATGGGTCGGGAGCGAAGCTGAACCGGACCCAGGCCATTGACGTCCGGCTCTTCGGGACGACGGGCTACACGGATACGCGTGTCATCGAGGGCGTCGCCTGGGAGCCGTACGGCGGCCTGCGTGGCTACCAGATGAACCACTCGGTGACTTCAAACAACAGCGCCATGGAGTTCATGGTCGGGGACAACACGTCGGTGGAGCCCTCCGCGTGCCCGACGGCCGTGCCAAATCTCTCCTCGGGAGACATGACGGGCCGCCTGCGTTCCCTGCGGGTGTCGTCCGGTTCGTTCTCGCCGGGCTCGGGGAGTGGTGACATTTATCAGCGTGGATACACGTGGACGGGCGATCAGGTGGCCCGGCTGGATACGTGCCTCCTGGGGGCGACGACGCCTCGGACGGAGACGTATGCCTATGACCGCACGCTGCGTCTGGTGGGGGCCGGCCGGCCGACGGGCAACTTCGAGGCGACGGGTGGCGCGTTCGAGTCGCGGACGTATCAGTATGATGGCCGCGGCAACCGGACCCAGCTGGAAGAGGATGGATTCATCTACGACCTGACCGCTGGGACAGCCCCAGCGGTGGACCAGCTGACGGGGTGGGGTTCATCGGCCAGTGGCAGCTTGCTGAAATACACCCTGTCGCATGACGAAGACGGCCGAGTGACGCAGAAGCGGTGGGCGGCGACCATGTCAGGTGGATCTGTCTACACGCTGGGGTTCGAGTATGGACAGACAGTAGGCGTGGCCACGGAGACCGTGTTCCGGGCGGTCAACGTCAACGGTGCCTACTACAACTACTTCTATGATGCGCTGGGCCGCCGGCGGCTGAAGTCGAACCCGTATGGAACGACGGACGAGTACTTCCACTCGGTGTCGAACCGGATGCTGACGGACCGGGGCAACAATGGTTTGGCCACTCCGATTGGCCACTTCACCCTGGATGACTATGTATGGTTGGCGGGGCGTCCGGTTGCGCTCGTGCGTGGGAAGTTCAGCGCGGCGTGGGCGCGGCAGCCAGACGGCACTGGGGATTGTTCTCGTGATGGCGAGTCAGTGGCGTGTGGCGTGTATTTCCCGGTGACGGACCACATTGGAAAGCCGGTGATCATGTTGGACGCTTCGCGACGGGTGACAGGGGCCGCAGACACGGACCCCTTCGGGCACGTGAACCGGGTGACGCACCACGCGGAGACCGCGCACCCTTACGCGCACAGCACGTCCGCAACGCTGGCGATGTTCTCCCAGCCCAAGGAGAGCACCTCAGTTCAAGTACGGATGCGCGCGCGCTACCATGTTGTGGACACGGAGCTGGGGGCGGATTTCGTGCGCTTGGTGGATCCGGATACGAGCAGTGTCCTAGACAGCCAGTCGGGAGAGCGCCGGGGGCAAGTGACAACGGCATGGGTGGTGCCGTCCAATGGCAACCTGACCGTGGGATTCAGTTCGAACGCCAGTGGCTTGACCAGCTATCAGGGCGTCGCGGTCGAGGGGTACGAGTACCAGCGGTACCAGGCCGGGGCTCAGGCCCTCTGGATTCCGCTTGGCTTCCCCGGCCAGTACCATGACGCGGAGACCGATCTCTTCGAGAATTGGAACCGGTTTTATGATCCGGCATCGGGGCGGTACCTTCAGCCAGAGCTTCTTCAGCAGAATCCAAAGTGGATTGAAAGGCAGGTGCTGCGTGGTGTTCCTGCGCTGGCCTACCTCTATGCTGGGAACAATCCGATTTCATGGTTTGATTCAACGGGCCTGGATGTTCAGAACAACTCAAACGATGGTGTTTGGATTTCAGGGGAACACGGCGAGCAATACTACTTGGCGCCTGGTGATACTTTCTATGGCAACCAGGATGGTGTTTATTCGGGGCGCAAGGGAGTGTACAAAACAAACAATGGCGTTAACATTGTTATTGATCCTGATGGATCGATTAATACATTTGATGGGCCTGATTTGTCGCGCTTTGTGCAGGGATTTGGCGAGAATAGCGTGGGACCGCACCTGTTGCCCTTCGGCCTCAGGGAGCGTACGGGCGGTCCCAAAGACGACGATTTCCCTGTCCGAAATAAGTGGGCGGACAATCCCAATGTCAACAGTCCGAGTGGATCGATGTGTGGGGGTGGGAAATAGCGGTTTGGTTTGAATGTGTTCCAGGGGGATGTTGAGTCTTCCCCCTGGGGCCGACCGGCATATGAACCGCTGCTCCTAGAATGAACTGGCCCCCATTCGCCATGCAGCACAAGTTCGCCTGGGCTAGGAACCGGATCGTCTTCCGCCAATGAACCGCGTCGCTGAAATGGAAACATCCACCCGCTGGCTTCGCCGGTTGGGGATTATTGGTCTGCTGTGCTGGTTCGTGCCGTCGGTAAGCGTTTTGCTCGTGTTGAGCGTCTTGGGGTTTTGCGAATTCCTGTTGTCTGATTCGCATCCCTTTCCCGGTGATCCACCTGCCGCAGACATGCTCACAGAGATTGCGCTCAGTGGATGGTTGTTCATCCTTGTTGGATACGTTCCCTTCTTCGTTGCTCGGAAAGAATCCGATAGAATTCTTCGGCTCTGGCGAAGGGTGATCCCCCCGTTGATCCTGCTATCATTCCTCGCGATGTCGTCGGCCCTTGCTCAGGTTGGCCGAAGACATTGGGGCGAATGGGGTCTGCTCAAGGCCATGCTTCAGGACAACGAAGCCCGGGTTCGTAGATTCTCAAGCCGTGCCGATGGTGCCTTGTCGGAGGAGGAGTTCGCGCAAGCGAAAGCGTGGTTGCTGACGCAGCCTGCCACCTTCCACTTTGATGCGGAATCTGAACCCGTCAGGATTCATATGAGGAGAACCGTCCCTCCCTACCTCGGCGTCGATTTCGGCCAGGGGCAGAATGCGGTCTTCGATCCGGTGACGATGATCTGCATCTATTCGGATTGAGAGGTGTCGATGAGAAAAGATTGGACCTGGCCTACTGAGGCATTGGCCGGCGTTGTTTCGGGTCTGAAGGTGCTCGGCCCGGAGGTGTCGCAGGAGATATGCGACCAGTGGTGGCAGACCTTCCTGCCCGGATTCATAGCCAGGGATATTGGCCAGTCCATCTTCGTCTTCGCCAAAACGGTCCAGGTGAAGATGATGCTCAAAGCGGAGGTGCACTACTCCCGGCAGCAGCAGGGCGGTGTGTTCCACGTCGTATCGGAGCCCTTGCTCCCGGTCCTTCGCATCGAGGCCGCGTCACCACCACCCCTGAACATCCTGGAGGCAATGGTCTGGGCGTCTCCACGCCACGGATCCCCTGGGTGGTGCGCCATCTGCCCCGAGTCCATGGAGTGGTTCATGGTCGTGGAGCATGACGGCCCCTACTTCCTGAAGCCCGCGCCCTGCATGGATCCGCCCCTCGGGGACTCTCTGTAGGAGACGGGGTTCATCCTCCACCCACCCCGTGCTAAAACGGGAAGGTCCATGGAAGGCCGACTGCATCTGAAGAACTGCGCCGTGTTCCGTGCGGACGGTCGCGTCCGCCACGGCATGGCCGTCGTGGTCGAAGAGGGCATCATCCGCCGCGTCGCCCCCGACGCCGAGGTGCCCGTGCTCCCCGGTGACTGGGAAGTGGCCTGTCGAGGCCGCCTCGTCACCCCCGGGCTCGTGGACTGTCACTCGCACATGGTCAACGGGCAGCTCCTGCCCCCCAATGGCGACTTCCTCCTGCGCCAGCCCCGCTCGCGTCTGGAGCGCATGCGCTCGGTGGCCATGTGGATGGAGTGGTCGGCGTAGAGGAAGAACAGCGTTGCTTCTGCAGCGAGAATGGCCAGCGCACCGAGGGGTTGGCCTGATGGACGCGCCAGAGGCACCCGTTCTGTTTCGCGCTTCGATGGGAAGGCCCCAGGCCTGGTGGGACCGGCTCTTCCTGGGGCTGGTGTCGACGGGCGCAGCGCTGTTCTACGCCGGCTTCGGGGTCCCCTGGTCTGGAAGCCAACTGGCGCCGGGACTCAGCGCGGAGAAGGTCCGCTCCGTGTCTCTGAGGATGTCCGAAGATGAGGTGGTTCAACGCCTGGGCATGCCTCTGGCTCGGGAGGTGAGGCCATCGGGAAGGCTCTCCTGGGACTACGCGAAGCCGGTTGCGAAGGTTCGGCGGTATCCGAAGGTCTACGTCACCTTCGAGTCAGGACGCGTTTTCGCGGTCGAGGTGGAACTCAAGACCTTCTGGGGTGTCGATGAGGAGGTCCTCTATCTGCGGACCTCTGACCGCATCATTGAAAGGCCTGACCTCGATGACGTCCTCCCTTGAGCCGAGCTGCCGGCGTGGACAAGGGCGAAAGCCACTTGGGATGATGGTTCCTGTGAGAGGACTATCGGTGGGCCTTGGACGGTGGATGCTCTGGGTTCGCATTTTCCTGTAGACAAGCTCTGGTCTGCATGTTGACTCAGTCAGGGCCAGATCATTCGTCTTGCCAGAGGGAGTGGAGGTGAGCCATCGATAGGAGTTGGGTGTGGACCCTGGCGGCAGGCTTGCTGGTCATCGTGGTGATTCCCGCGCTTGCCATCTATGTGTCGGGAAGAACGCGAATCGTCCTCGTGAATGAGACCGGGAGCGAGTTGCGTGTCTTGACTGCTCGGATTCCTGGCGAGGAATGCGCTTTTGAGAAGGTCCCTGTTCATGGCCGGGTCGTCTGTCAGGGACGCGCGAACGCGGATGGAGACCTGTCCGTTGACCTCGAGTTCACGGATGGCGGCAAGGTCCAATTGGAAACAGGTGCGTTCGTGAATCCGCTGCTCGGATTGCAAGGAGTCGCGACCGTCAACGCAGACGGTGGAGTCAGCCTGGAGTGGGACTGATTGCCGCCACGGAGCTTCCTGAAGATTGTTCCCGCGCGGTGGAAGCCCGAGACGCATGAACTGATAGGTGAGAACATGAAACCCGAATGGCCTTTGCTGGTGCTGCTGATCCTCCCTGCTTCCTGCGCTGTTAGCCATAGTCCCAAGATGGCCCCAGTTCATGTTCAAGAGGGAGGGAACTGCAAGAGTAGCGCCGACTGCGAGGAGGAGCTGGAATGCATGTTCTGGCTGCGGACAACACCGGGGTCGGCAGGTACCTGTCAGCGGCCGTGCGAAGAGACTTCGGAATGCCCCAGCGGACAGCTGTGCGGCAGCAGAGCGTTTACCGATTCGCCGGGGTCTTTTTGCACGCCTCCGGGCGTCGATTAATGGAGATGCGTTCAAACATGCCCCACTGGCACAACCTCCACCTATTGCCCCACCTACGTTCCCAGAGGGGGCTCAGGCCAGGAATCCGACCCCTGGGTTTGGCCACAGCTGCCATGACCTCCTGACGGTCCGGACAGTCACCCTGAGGGCCTGGGCGATGTCCCGCCAGGACTGGCCCTCGGTCCGGAGCCGGTGAACGGCACCGAGATCCACCTGGCGCCGGGGCGGTGAGCGCGGTCATTGGATAAAGTCCAGTCTTCCTGTTTCTGTGGGGTGTAGGGCTTCCGTTGCTTCTGTTTGCGAAGCGCCGGGCTCCTGCGCGGTGAGGACGACGATCATGGCCTCCGTGAGAAGAGAAGTCCTGGACGTGGCTGGGGAGTGCTGCCTGCAGCTGGGCAGGACGCAGCACCTGGCGCCAGTGCTGGAGCGTGCGTGGCGGTCGTCGACGCACTTCGCGCTCATCCGGCGGACGGATGCGGGTCGATGGTGCGGATGTCGTCGTGCCCACGCCGGAGTTGAAGCGGCTTCAGCGTGACTTCGAGCGGATCCGGATGGCGGCGGTGGAGTCGCGGTGGGTTTCGTCGTGGCCCGGGACGAGGGGAGGCTCCAGCGCCGCGTTGTGGGTGCGGTGTCGGACGGACGCTGGCGTGCGCCTGCCTCTGAACGACGAGACCGTTTGGAGGGGAATCGACGGCTGTGATGATTTCCAGTTGTTCGAAGGCCCCAGGCTGAAGGTGTTCGTCTGCAGCCATGAGGGGGTTGGCACCGTCTGGGGAAACGAGCGATTCTTCCAGGGCCTGGGCATTGCTCCCGCGCGACAGAAGCATGAGACGTATGAACTGGTAGGCGAGCCCATGGCACCTGCTGCCTGGTCACTGCTCATGCAGGGGACACCCATTCTGTAGGACGGTCATTCGAGTGGTCTGGGCTTGGAGGCAGCGGTTTGAGCGCTGAAAAACAGAAATGAGCGTGTCTGCCCGCTGGCTCCCACGATTGGGAATCGTTGGATTGGTGTGTGGCTTCGTGCCGTCGGTGGGCATCGCGGTTGGACTGTGTGCCCTGGGAATTGGCAGCACCGTGTTGGGGGATCCGCACCCCTTCCCTGGTGACCCACCCGTGGACATGCTCGCGGAGGTCGCGCTCTTTGGATGGCTTCTCCTCATGGTGGGCCATGGGTGCTTCATTGTCGCCCGGAGGGAGTCTGATCAGATCGTCCAGTTCTGGCGATGGGTGATGCTTCCGTTGACCCTGGTGTCGTTCCTCGTGCTGCTGCCAGTCTTTGCGCAGATTGCTGGCAGACATTGGGGTGAATGGGGCCGTCTCAAGGCCGCTCTTCACGACAACGAGGCCCGTGTCCGTGCATTCTCGAGCCGGGCGGATGGTGTCTTGTCGGAGGAGGAGTACGCGCGGGCGCAGTCGTGGTGGATGGAGCAGCCCTCCACCTTCCGCTTCGAGACGGAGCCTGAGCCCGTCAGGATTCACTTGAGGAGGACCAACCCTCCGTATCTGGTGGTCGATTTCGGAGAAGGACAGAATGCGGTCTTCGATCCGGTGACGATGCGCTGTATCTACTCTGATTGAAGAGAGGTCGGAGCCCGCGTGGGTCTGTGTCTTGTTGTCCATGAAGGTGATGAGGATGTGGAGGAGGTCGCGGTTGGCGGTTACTCGGACTTCAACGCGTTACGTGACTATGTCACTCGCGAGCTGGAGGCCGGGAAGCCGGGCTCTCGATTCCCTGTGCTCATCGTGCACTCGGACTGTGATGGCGAGTGGTCCGTTCCCGAATGCGAGCGGTTGCGCGAGGAACTGGCGGTCATCGCAGGGGAGATGCAGGCGCGCCCGCCGGTCGCTTTTGCGTCGGAGTGGCAACGAAGCGAGGCGGGTTCCATGGGGCTCGTGCCTCGAAACGCGTTCGAGTCGTTCCTCGCCGTGAGTGGTGGCTTCCTGGTGGAGGCCCTGCAGGGCCTGGTGGAATTCGCGCTCGAGCGCCGGGCCCCCATCTCGTTTCAGTGAGTTCCCGGGTCGGCGGCCTGCATGGATCCGCCCTTCGAGGACTCTCCGTAGGAGACGGGGTTCATCCTCCACCCACCCCGTGCTAAAACGGGAAGGTCCATGGAAGGCCGACTGCTTCTGAAGAACTGCGCCGTGTTCCGTGCGGACGGTCGCGTCCGCCACGGCATGGCCGTCGTGGTCGAAGAAGGCATCATCCGCCGCGTCGCCCCGGACGCCGAGGTGCCCGTGCTCCCCGGTGACTGGGAAGTGGCCTGTCGAGGCCGCCTCGTCGCCCCCGGGCTCGTGGACTGTCACTCGCACATGGTCAACGGGCAGCTGTTGCCCCCCAATGGCGACTTCCTCCTGCGCCAGCCCCGCTCGCGCCTGGAGCGCATGCGCTCGGTGGCCAACCTCCTCACCGCCGAGGACGTGGAGGTCCTGACCCGCTTCGCCGCCGCCCGCGCGTTGCTCGATGGCGTCAGCCTCGTCGTGGACCACCTGTCGTGCCCCACCGACGTCGCAGGCGGCCTGGAGGCCCAGGCCCGCGCCGCGAACACCCTGGGCATCCGCCTGGTCACGTCCCACTCCACGCACAGCCTGGATGGCGCCGACGTGGCCAATGCCCAGGCGGACGCCAACGCGGACTTCGTCCGCCGCTACCGCGAACACCCCCGCGTCCGTGGCGCACTCGGCTTCCACGCGTCCTACACCTGCGAGGATCCGCTCCTGTCCCGCATCGCGGAGCTGCGCAAGGAGCTGGACGCGTCCGTCGTGTTCCATATCGCGGAGAACGAGGACGACCTCTCCACCACCTACGCCACGCACGGCCGCCGCGTCGTGCCGCGCCTGGACGTGCTGGGCCTGCTGGGCCCCCACGCCATCGCCGGCTACCCGCGCGCCGTGGAGCGCTCCGAGTCCGAGCGGCTGGCCGCCTCCGGCACCTTCATCGCCCTCACGCCCCGCGCCACCCGCTCCATGGACCGCGCGGCCGAATCCGCTGACGGCGCGCTGTCCAGCCTCCACCTCGTGGGCCTGGGCACCGGCGGCCATGGCACCCTCCAGGAGGAGCTCGCGGGGGCGCTCGTCAGCATGCTGTCCCTGGCGCGCTCCGGCCGCATGCCGGACCTGGATGACTCGCTGGCGCACCTGTTCGTCAGCGGCCCCGCGGAGCTGTGCACCCGCCTGTACGGCAAGCCGTCGGGCGGCGTGGACGAGGGCAGCATCGCGGACCTCGTCGTCTATGACGCCATCCCCGCCGCGGACCCGGAGACGGGCTACGCGCCCTTCCTTCTGGGGCAGCTCACCGCCGCCCGCGTGGCGTGGACCATCGTGGATGGCCGCGTCTGCGTCCGCGAGGGCCAGCTGCTGGGCAGCGACTTCGTGGACTTGGCCCGGGACGCCGCCGCCGCGCTCGGCCGCGTCTGGTCCCGCGCACGGCTGGGTTCGTAGGGTAGAAGGGGCGCGTGAGTGCCCTGCCTCCCCGCCTCGTGGACCTGCTGCGCGCCTCCCGCGCCCGCCGGGGTCCGCTGCTCTCGGACCCCGCCACCTCCGCCTTCCGCCTGCTGAACGGCGCCGCGGACGGCGTGCCCGACGTGACGGCGGACCTCTTCGGCGACGTCGTCGTGGTCAGCCTCTACCGCGACCTGACGGATGCCGAGGAAGTCACACTGCTCGACGCCGCCGTCTCCGCGTGGACGCCCCGGAGCGTCTACCTGAAGCGCCGTCCCCGGGAGGCGCGCGTGCTCGCCAACGTGGCGAAGGACGCGCTCGCTCCGGAGTCCGCCGCGCGGGGCGAATCCGTGGAGGACTTCGTCTCGAAGGAGAACGGTCTGTCCTTCCACATCCGCCCCGGACAGGGCCTCTCCGTGGGCCTCTACCTGGACATGCGCGACACCCGCGCGTGGCTCCAGGCCCAGGCCTCCGGCCTCACCGTGCTCAACCTCTTCGCGTACACCTGCGCCTTCGGTGTCGCCGCGACCGCCGGGGGCGCGAAGCGCGTGCTCAACATGGACGCCAGCCGCCGCGTGCTCGAATGGGGCGAGGAGAACGCGCGCCTCAACGGACAATCCGTGGAGCGCTACGACTACGTGGCTGGCGATGTCTTCGATTGGCTCGGGCGGCTCGCGAAGAAGGGGGAGTCCTTCGATGTCGTGGTCGCGGACCCTCCGTCGTTCTCCACCACCAAGACGACGCGCTTCTCCGCCGCTCGCGACTACGCCCGGCTGGCGGAAGCCGCCGCGAAGGTGGTCGCTCCCAGGGGCCGCCTGGTCGCCTGCTGCAACCTGGCGGGACTGCCTTCGCGCCGCTTCGAAACCATGGTGCTGGAAGGTGTGACGCGGGCTGGCAGGGCGGGGAAGACAGTGGGGTCGCTTGGTCCCTCGGGGCTCGACTTTCCGACACCTCCAGGTGAGGAACCGGCACTCAAGGTGCACGTCGTCCAACTTCGTTAGCGCCTCCGGGCGGGGCGCGGCTACATTGCTTCCATGGCTCCCGCCGCCTCCTCGCCTCCGCGCGATGCGTTCCGCTTCGGCAACTACCGGCTCATCGATCGGATCGCCGTGGGGGGCATGGCGGAGATCTTCCTCGCGCACCAGATGGATGCCAGCGGCGAAGAGACGCCCATCGTCATCAAGCGCATCCGCCCGCATCTGTCCAAGCACGCGGCCTTCGTGAAGATGTTCCTCAACGAGGCGCGGCTGGCGGCCCAGCTCAATCACCCCAACATCGTGCAGATCCACGACCTGGGGAAGATCGTCGACAGCTACTTCATCGCCATGGAGTACGTGTCCGGCCGGGACATGCGCCGCGTCGTGCCCAAGGCCGAGTCCCTGGGGATTCCCTTCCCCATGGTGTACGCGCTGAAGATCGCCTCCTGCGTCTGCGCGGGCCTGCACTACGCGCACCAGAAGAAGGACCGCTACAGCAACCCGCTCAACATCGTCCACCGCGACGTCACGCCGGAGAACATCGTCGTCGCGTTCGACGGCTCGGTGAAGGTGCTCGACTTCGGCATCGCCAAGGCCGCCAACCAGGTGGAGGAGACGCGCTCGGGGGAAATCAAAGGCAAGCTCAGCTACCTGTCCCCGGAGCAGTGCCTGGGCCGGCCGCTGGACTGCCGCAGCGACATCTTCTCGCTGGGCACCGTCCTCTACGAGTGGCTCACCGGCTTCAAGCTCTTCACCGGGGACTCCGACGTCGCCGTCATGCGCAGCATCACGGAAGCAAAAATCTACGCGCCGTCGTACTTCCGCGAGGACCTGCCGGAGCGCGTGGAGGCCATCCTGATGCGCGCGCTCGCCCGCGACCGCGAGCGCCGCTACCAGACGGCGTTGGAGATGCAGCGCGACCTGGACGCCTTCCTGGAGTCCTACGACTTCACGCCCTCGCCGCTGCACCTGGCCAACTTCGTCAAGCAGCTCTTCGAGGACGAGCGCCCGCAGGAATTGAAGCGCCTGTCCACGCGCCAGTCCTCCGCGCCCACGTCGGAGATGGCGCTGGAGCTGTCGGAGGTGGCGGCGTCCGTGGACGGCCCGCCCACGGAGGCCATGCACCTGGACGACCTCCCCGCCACCGAGCCGCGCCTGCTCGCGCTGACGGTGGACCCGGCGGTGTATGAAAAGCTGGAGGCCCAGGCGCGCAAGGCGAACGTCTCCCTGGCGAAGCTCGCGGCGGATGTGCTGGAGGGATGGCTGAAGTCGCGTTGATCCGCGTGCCTTTGCTCACTCCATGCCCCGGCTGAAGCTGACGCTCGAATACGAAGGCACCCGGTACGTGGGCTGGCAGGTGCAGCCCAATGGCCCTTCCATCCAGTCCACGCTCCAGGACGCGCTCCAGAAGCTCCTGGGGGAACGCGTCTTCGTTGCCTCCGCCGGACGTACCGACTCGGGCGTGCACGCGACGGGGCAGGTGGCCAGCTTCGACACGCAGCGCGTGCTTCCGATGAAGGCCTACACCATGGGCCTCAACGGCATCCTCCCGCCGGACATCGCGGTGGTGGCCGCGGAGGAGGTGTCGCCGGAGTTCGACCCGCGCCGCTGGTCTCGCGGCAAGCGCTACCGCTATCGGGTGAGCAACCGGCGCATGCGGTCCCCCCTGTTGCGCACGACGCACTGGGAGGTGTTCGCCCCGCTGGACGTGGAGGCCATGCGCCGCGCGTCCCAGGCCCTGCTGGGCCGCCATGACTTCTCCGCGTTCCGCGCCGCGGACTGCCAGGCGAAGCACGCGGTGCGCGAAATCCGGCAGGTGCGCGTGGAAGGCACGTCCGGCGACACCGTGGCCTTCGTGGTGGAGGGCACCGCCTTCCTCAAGCACATGGTGCGCAACCTGGTGGGCACGCTGGTGGAGGTGGGCAAGGGCCGCCGCCCCGAGGCCTGGGTGGCCGAAGTGCTGGCCTCGCGCGAGCGCAAGCTGGCCGGGGCCACCGCGCCGCCGCAGGGGCTGGTGATGGAGGAGGTCTTCTACGGCGACGGCCCGCCCCCTCGCTCGGCGGGGGACTCGGCTGTCGGGGAAGAGGACGAAGGGTGAGAGTGCGGTAGGCTTTCGGGCCGTGAGCTCCAAACCCAGTGCCCTCGAGCCCCTGCGCGTCCGCGTCCGCCGCTTCCAGTTCATCGTCGGACTGGGGTTCCTGTCGCTGGTGGTGGGGGCCATGCTCAGCGTGTCGCTGGTGCTGCGCCTGCACGCGCGGGTGAGCGCACTGCCGTCCGACTTCCTGCGCATCCCGGTGGCGGTGGCGCTGGAGGACCTGTGGGTGCTCGCGGTGCTGCCGACGCTCTGCTACGGCGCCGCCCGCATCGTCGCGCTGCGCACGTGGACCACCGCCGTGGGGGCCGCGCTGTCCGGCGGCGTCTTCGTGCTCGCGCTCAACTTCGTGCGCGACGGCATGGAGAGCTTCACCACGGGCTGGACGGTCGCGTCGGCGTTGCGGGGGGTGGCCTTCGTGGGAGGCATCCTGCTGAGCGCCCGGGCCATCCGCGCGGGCCGCGCCGCCGCCGAGAAGGGCTCCGCGGACGCCGAGGCGAAGGCCGTCGCCCGCAAGTCGGAGTACGACGAGTTCCTCAAGGCCGCGGAAGCAGGTGGCGCGCGCCTGGAGCAGCGCGAGGGTGGCGCCGCCGAAGCTCCGGCCGCTTCCGGGAACGCACCTGCCGCGACCGCTCCGGCGGGTGAAGCGAGCAGCGCAGGGGAGACGCCCGCGCCCCCGAGCGACGTGCCGAAGACGCCCGCGGCTTGAGGAAACGACAAAGGCGGCTCCGGCTCCGCGCCGAAGCCGCCTCGGGTTCAACAGCCTACGGGTAGCAGGCGGCCTGGCGCAGGCCGGTGTCCTCGGGGAAGCCGAGGGCCACGTTGAAGTTCTGCACGGCCTGGCCGGCCATGCCCTTCACCAGGTTGTCCAGCGCGGCCATCACCGCCACGGAGCGGCCCTTCGTCGCCACGGAGATGTCGCAGAAGTTGCTGCCCGCCACGGCCGCCACGCGCGGCGTGCCCTCCACGATGCGCACGAACTTCGAGCCCTCGTAGTAGCGGCGGTACTTCTCCGTCAGCGACTGCGTCACCACCGCGCCGCCGTGCTCCGGCCACTCGAACTGCACCGTGGCGAAGATGCCGCGCACCATGGGCGCCGAGTGCGGCACGAAGGCAAGACGGTGCCGCTGCGCGCCGTGCGCCACCAGCATCACCTCCACCTCCGCCTCGTGCTGGTGCTCCAGCGGCTTGTACGCGCGGAAGTCATGCGCGCGCGTCGGGTGGTGCGTGCCCTCGCCCGGCAGCGAACCGGAGCCGGACGAGCCCGTCACCCCCGACACCGCCAGCAGCCCCAGCCCCGGCGTGGCCGCGATGGGCAACAGCGCCAGCTGCACCGCCGTGGCGAAGCAGCCCGGGTTGGCGATGCGCTTCGCCGTCTTCACCTGCTCACGCTTCCACTCCGTGAGGCCGTAGGTGAACGTGCCCAGCAGGTCCGGGGACGGGTGCGGCCGGCCGTAGGCGCCCGCGTACCGGCCCGGGTGGTCCAGGCGGAAGTCGGACGACAGGTCCACCAGCAGCATCCGGTCCGTGAGGCCCGCGTCCGCCCACTGCTTCTCCAGCCCGGCGAACTGCGACGCCAGCTCGCCATGCCCCAGCGCGCTGAACACCACCGGACGCTGCGAGTCCGCCAGCCAGCGCCAGTCGGGCTCCGCCTCGAAGCGGCCGTCCACCAGGCCGCGCAGGTGCGGATGCACCTTGTGGATGGGCGAACCCGCGTGGTGCCGGGACACCACGCGGATGCCGGCGTTGCCGGGGTGGCCCGAGAGCAGCCGCAACAGCTCGCCTCCGCCGAAACCGGAGGCCCCCAGGATGTAGATGTTCGCAGGCGACGTCATGACTTCCTCCCCGCTCCCAGCTTGGGCGCGAGCTTCTCCACGATGAGATTCCCCAGGGCGTTCGGATCCGCGCGCGCGTTGCGAGCGGGCAGCCCCACCACCTGCTCCACGAAGCGCACGCCCACCGCGTTGTCCGTGGCGGGCCCGGCCACCATGTCCATCTCGATGCCGTACACCTCGCGCAGGTGCCGCACGCCGCCGGCCGCGCCCACCGGGTCGTTCGCGCACAGGATGAACGCGCCGCCCAGCGCCTTGAGCTCCGGATCCGCCAGGATGGCCTGCACGCCGTACTCGCCCATGATGCCGTCGCCCGTCTCCGCGACGATGACGTCCACGTCCTGGGCCACCATCTCCGAAAAGACAATGCGCGCCACCTTGGACGCCGTGCGCGCGCCGGTGCACACGACGCCCGCGTCGGTGAAGTCCATCACCACGTCCGCGCCGCTGTCCTGCATGGACAGCGTGTCGCGCATCAGCGACACGCCCGTGAGCTTCGCGCCGCCCACGCGGTAGCCCGCCTGGGACAGCTTGCGCACCACCACGCTGGCCGCGTACGTCTTGCCCGCGTTCATGCAGGTGCCCACCACGTACACCACCGGGCACGTCACCGCCCTCGACGTGCCCTTGAGCGCGCCGGTGGAGATGTGCGCGTGCTGGCCCGCGCGCGACTGGAACTCCGGGAAGGTGAGGACCTGGCCCAGCACCTCCGCCTCGAACGGCGGGCCCACGCCCGGGTTGTGCGACGTGCACTTCCCGATGACGCCGCCCATGTTGAGGATGTTGAGCTTGTCGCCCACCGTGACGGACGCGGGCACGATGCCCTCGTAGCCGTGCAGCGCGTTGCGGTGACCCAGTGCGCCCACGACGATGTCGCCCGCGTGGAGCGTGACGAGCCGGCCGTTCACGTCCTCCAGCTGGTTGTAGACGCTCTTCTCCCCGTGGATGCGCACCGCGATGACGGCGCCCTCTTCGCACTTCACCTCATCCGTGAGGTGCACCGTGCGCCCCACCTGGAGGTTGCGCGTGACACTGCCCACCTTGTCGACGTGGATCTTCATGTCGTCACTTCGCTTTCTGAGAGAGCATCTGCGCGACGCCGTAGAGCTTGGCGAACCCCGCCGCTTCCGTCCCCGTCCACAACACGTTGGCCTCTCCGTACGTCGCCACCTTCGCGTCCATCAGCGAGTGCGGCGAACGCACGCCTTCCACGACGTGGGCGCGCGGGGTGAGCACCAGCTTCACCTCGCCCGTCACGCGGTCCTGCGAGGAGGCGAGGAACGCCTCCAGGTCCTTCACCACCGGGTCGAAGAAGTGACCCTCGTGCAGCAGCGACCCGTACAGGTTGCCCACCGTCTCCTTCCAGAAGAGCTGCTTGCCCGACAGCACCAGCTTCTCCAGCTCGCGGTGCGACGCGATGAGCAGGTGTGCCGCCGGGGCCTCGAAGCCCACGCGGCCCTTGATGCCCAGGATGGTGTCGCCCAGGTGCACGCCCCGGCCGATGCCGTACGGACGGCCCAGGGCGTTGAGCTGCTCCACCACGTCCACCGCGGACAGCGCCTTGCCGTCGAGCGCCACCGGCACGCCCTTGTCGAAGGAGATGATCAGCGGTCGAGGCTTCAGGTCGGTGGGGATTTCACCACCGGGGAAGGCCGCTTCCGGCAGGGTGCTCCACGAGTCCAGCGTCTCGCGGCCACCGACGGACGTGCCCCACATGCCCTCGTTGACGGAGTACGTGCCCGTCTTCGCCGGCATGTGGAAGCCGCGCTCCGCGAGGAAGGAGATCTCCTGCTGACGGGAGAGCGCCAGGTCGCGGATGGGGGTGATGAGCTGCAGCTGCGGCGCGAGCGTGCGGAAGGCCACGTCGAAGCGGACCTGATCATTCCCGGCGCCGGTGCTGCCGTGGGCCACGGCCTGCACGCCCAGCTTCTCCGCCATGCGCACGGCCTCCACGGCCTGGCAGGCGCGCTCGGCGGAGACGCTCAGCGGGTAGAGCTGGCCGCGCAGCACGTTGCCGGCGATGAGGAAGCGCAGGTAGCCCTGGAACAGGGTGTCGCGCGCGTCCACCGTGTGGTGCGCCACCGCGCCCAGCTTCTGGGACAGGGCCTGGATGCGCTCCAGCTGCTCGGGCGGGAAGCCGCCCGTGTCCACGGTGACGGTGGTGACGTCCCAGCCCTGCTCGCGCAGGTACACCGTGCAGAAGGCGGTATCGAGGCCGCCGGAGAACGCCAGCACCACGGACTTCTTGCTCATCTTCGGACTCCTGTTGCTGCGAAAGGGGGTGAGGAAGGTTTCAGGGGGCCCAGACGCGCGAAGCGGCCTGTGCCTGCTGTGCGTGGGTGCGCGTGAGCCAGTCGCGCGCATCCGCCAGTTCCTCGCGCGCGGTGGCGAGGCCCAGATTGCCGGCGCCACCCAGGTGGGTGGCCGTCAGTGCGCCGCGGTCCGGCTGGAAGCTGCCGTCGTTGAGCTGACGGCCCACCTCCCGGTACGCGTCGCGGAAGGGCTGGCCCTTCGCCACGAGCGCGTAGGCGTGGTGCGCGGCGTAGAGCGTGTCATCGCACGCCGCGCGCGCCTTCTCCGCGTTCACCTTCAGCGCGGGCACCAGCCGCGCCAGCACGTCCAGCAGCGCCTTCGCGCTGGTGAGAGCCTGGAGGGTGGGGCGCTTCAGCAGCTGGAAGTCACGGTGGTAGCTGGAGGGAAGGCCTCCGGCCACCGCCTCCACCTGATGCGCCAGACCGCGCAGCTCGCGGCAGCGGCCCCGGGCCAGCTCCACCACGTCCGGGTTCTTCTTCTGCGGCATGATGGACGAGCCGGTCGTGAAGGCATCCGGCAGGGCCAGGAAGCCGAACTCGTCCATGCTGTAGAGCTGCACGTCCCAAAGCCACTTCTCCAGAGTGCCCGCCACCGAGCACGCCCAGGTGAGCAGCGCCGCTTCATGCCGCCCCCGACTGTCCTGCGCGTCGATGGGGCTGCGTTGAACTCGACTAAAACCGAGCAACCGCGCGACATATTCACGGTCGATGGGCAGCGGCACACCAAAGCCCGCGGCGGCGCCCAGCGGGCAACGGTCGAGCCGCCCCCACACGCCCTTCAGCGCCTCCAGCTCCTCCAGCAGTCCCTCCGCGAACGCCATGCCCCACAGGCCGAAGGTGGACGGCATCGCGCGGCGCAGGTGCGTGTAGCCGGGCAGGGGCAGGTCCGCGTGCGCTTCCGCGAAGTCCAGGAACGTGCCCGCCAGCTCCGCCGTGCGCGCGCCCAGCGCGAGCAGCTCCTCACGCATGAACAGGCGCAGGGCCAGCAGCACCTGGTCGTTGCGCGAGCGCGCCAGGTGGATGCGCTTGCCCGCCTCGCCGGTGCGCTCCACGAGCGCGGCCTCCAGCGCGGTGTGACCGTCCTCCTGCTCCGGGCGGATGGTGAAGCGGCCCGCGCGGGCCTCGTCGTGGAGCGCGTGCAGGGAGGACACGAGCGACGTGGCGGCCTCCGGGCTGAGCAGGCCCACGTGCGCGAGCATGCGCGCGTGCGCGGCGCTGCCCAGCGCGTCGTGCGGCACCAGCGACAGGTCCACCACGGGGTCATCGCCCACGGTGAAGGCGTGGATGGCCGCGTCCAGCGGCTGGCCCTTGCCCCACAATGTCTCAGCCACGCGACACCTCCCCGGCATAGCCGTGCAGCAGTCGTCGATAGAACGCGAGCCCCGCCTCCAGCTCCGCGCGTGTGAGGTACTCGTTCGCCTGGTGGCTCCGAAGCGTGTCGCCTGGGCCCACCTTCACCGCCGGGATGTCTCCCAGGAACGCCCAGTCGGACGTGGTGCTGGAGCCCACCGTGTCCTGGCCCGACGCCACCACCGCCGCGCGCACCAGCGGGTGCGACGCGTCCGTGCCCTTCGGCAGGTAGCGCGCGGAGTGCACCACCACTTCACTCTCCAGCGCCTGCCCCACGTCCTCCGCCACCTTCGCGTGGTCCATGCCCGGCGTGGTGCGCAGGTCCACGAAGAACTCGCACCGGTCCGGCACCTGGTTGCGCGCCAGGCCTCCGGACACCTGCGTCACCTGCGCTCGCGCCTCACCCAGCAGCGGGTGCGCGGGGAAGCGCAGCGCGGACACGGCCTGGATGTCCCGGGCCGCCTTGAGGATGGCGTTGTCCAGATTGCCCGTGTGCGCGTGCGCCACGTGACCGCTCTTGCCGTGCGCCACGCAGCGCAAGAGCAGCATGCCCCGCTGCGCCGTGCAGGGCTTGAGCGACGTGGGCTCGCCCACGATGGCGGCGTCCAGCGGCCCCAGCGTGGACAAGAGCGGTCCCAGCCCCTTGCCGCCCGTCTCCTCCTCGGCGGTGAGCGCGAAGACGCACTCCACACCCTTGGGCGCGCCCTCCTCCAGGAGCGCCTTCGCGGTGAGGAGCATGGCGGTGACGCAGCCCTTGGCGTCGTTGGCGCCCAGGCCGTAGAGCGTGTCGTCCTTCCACACGGCCTCGTGCGGCTCCGTGTTCCACCCGGCGCACGGCTTCACCGTGTCCAGGTGCGAGTTGACGAGCAGGCGCTTCGGCCCGCTGCCCACGCTGAACCACACGTTGTGGCCCTGGCGGTGCACGCGGGCACCCCAGGACTCCGCATGGCCCGCGACGAGGTCCGCGATGCGGGCCTCGTCGCCGGAGACGCTGGGCGTGGCGACCAGCGCGGTGAGCAGCTCGGCGGGGTTCAACCCTTGGCCTCGCCGTGCTTCACGGGGTGCTCGCGCACGACCATGGTGCCGCTGCCCTCGTTGGTGAAGACCTCCTCCAACAGCGCATCGGACTGCTTGCCGCTCACCAGGTGCACGCTGCCCACGCCGCCCACCAGCGCGTGGCGCATGGCGTGCGCCTTGGGACGCATTCCGCCCGTGAGACGGCCTTCCGCCTCCAGCGACGCCAGGTCCGACAGCGTGGCCAGCGAGATGAGGGACGACGGGTCGGAGACGTCCTTGAGGAGCCCCGGTACCTCCACCATGAAGAACAGCTTCTCCGCATGCAGCGCCGCCGCCAGGGCCGCCGCCACCGTGTCCGCGTTGGTGTTGTAGACAGCGCCGTCCTGGCCGCCCGACAGCGGGGCGATGACCGGCACGTAGTCCGCGGAGCGCAGGTGCTCCACGACGCGCGTGTCCACGGACTCGATGTCGCCCACGAGGCCGTAGTCCACCATGCGGCCTTGCGTCTCGCCGGGCTCCGTCACCAGCACGGGCGGGCGCTTGCGCGCCTTGATGAGGCCCGCGTCCACGCCGGACAGGCCCACCGCGGGCACACCCGCGGCCTGGAGGTCCGCGAGCAGGTCCGTGTGCAGCTTGCCCGCCAGCACCATCTTCGCCGCGTCCAGCACGGGCGCGGAGGTGATGCGGCGGCCGGCCACCTTCTCGATGGGCAGGTGCAGGGCGTCACAGAGCGCGTCCAGCTCCGGACCGCCGCCGTGCACCACGACGGGGCGGATGGAGAAGGCCCACAGGAGTGCGATCTGCTCGCATGCCGTCTTGCGGGTGCGCGGATCCGTCAGCACGGCCCCGCCCAGCTTCACCACGAAGGTCTTGCTGCGGAACTGCTTCACGTACTTCGCCGCGTTGCGAAGCGCGGCGTACGGGTCGGGAGACAAAGGCACGGTGGACCTCTGGAAATGCAAAAGGGGACGGAAGAAGGGTGGGGCGGCGGGCCGTGTGAATCAGCCGCCGCGCATCCAGGCCAGGAGGGCGCGCTGCACGTGGTAGCGGTTGCCCGCCTCATCCACGACGCGGCTGCTGGCGTGATCCAACACCTCGTCGGCGACCTCCACGTTGCGGCGCACGGGCAGGCAGTGCAGGAACGCCGCGTCCTTCGCGGCCTTCCCCATGTGCCGGCGCGTGGGCATCCAGCCCGAGTACGACGCGAGCAGCGCCGCCACGTCCGTGGGCGTGCTCGCCGTCTGCGCGGTGGGGCCCCAGGACTTCGCGTACACGGCGCGGCTGCCCACCAGCGCCTCGTCCTGGTCGTGCGTGTACGTGATGCTGCCGCCGGTGGCCTTGGCGTACGCCTCCGCCTCCGCGCGCACGGCCGGGTGCAGGTCGAAGCCCGGAGGATGCGCCACGCGCACCTCGCAGCCCGCGGCCGCCGCGGACAGGAGGAAGGAGTTGGGCACGGCCTTGGGCAGCGGCTTGATGTGCGGCGCCCAGGTGAGCGTCACCGGCAGCTTCTTCGTGGTGCCGAACGTCTCGCGCAGGGTGAGCGCGTCCGCCAGGCCCTGGCAGGGGTGCTCGCGCGCGGACTCCATGCTCACCACCGGCACGGTGGCCCACTTGCGGAAGGCGTTGATGACGGGGTCGGCCTCGTCCTCCTCGTCACCGCCCCCCTGGGAGAAGGTGCGGATGCCGAGCATGTCCACGAAGCGCGACAGGACGGGCGACGCCTCCTTGATGTGCTCCGCGCGGTCCGCGTTCATCACCGCGCCGGGCCGGTCCTCCAGCTTCCACACGCCAGAGCCCACGTCGAGCACGATGGCGTGCCCGCCCGCGCGCAGCATCACGGCCTCGAAGGACGTGCGCGTGCGCAGCGACGGGTTGAAGAACACCATGCCCAGGAGCTTCCCCGGGAAGATGTGGCCCGGATCCTTCAGCTTCCACGCGGCCGCCTGCGAGAGGACCGCCTCGACGCCTTCCGGGCCCAGGTCCTGAATGCGGGTGACATGCTTCATGGGCTTCGTGCTCCCCCGGCCGCGCCGGATGGATGGGGACTGCTGAATATGCACTTGAATTCGTGCATATTCCTTGAGGAGGCGCGGATATTATGCAGAACGGCGCAGCGCGCAAGAACATTCACTGGGATTTTTCATGCGCCTTGCGTGCGTATTCAGCCGCATGCATGGTGAATGTGAATGAACCTGGACGACGCCATCCTTCAGCTCATCTCCCTCCAGGACGTGCCGGATCAGTTCGTCCTGCAGTCGTTGCTCGAAGAGGCGGGGCACACGCCCAGCCAGTCCACGCTGTCGCGGCGGCTGAAGAAGCTGAGCGTGCAGAAGGTGAACGGGCGCTACCAGCGCGCCGAGCCGCCGGTGGTGACCGTGCCGCTCGCGCCCAGGGTGTCCATCATCGAAGCGCCGCCCAACATGCTGGTGCTGAAGACGGCGCCCGGCTACGCGCAGATCTTCGGGCTGGCGCTGGACCGCGAGGCGGTGGAGGGTCTGGCGGGCACGGTGGCGGGCGACGACACCATCTTCATCGCGGTGAGGGATCCGTCGTACCTGCGGGACGTGCGCGAGGCGGTGGAGGAGCTCATCCAGCGCGGCCCGTGAACGGGAACCGGCGCACGGACTCCCACGGGCCGCCGAGGTAGCGCCAGAGCAGCAGCGCGGGTGCGTGCGAGTCGAAGGCGGACCAACTCGCGCCCAGCTCCACGAGCGCGGCCTTCGCCTCCTCCACCGTGGCCTTGTTCATCAGCGTGACGTGGGGCCGGAAGGGCTGACGGTCCTGCGGCGTGAGCCACTCCACGTAGGCGCGGGAGAGCTCGCGGTGCACGGGCGAGAGTCCGGGGGCTTCCACGTCCACCGCCATGCCGCGTCCCAGACTCCGCAGCTTCGTGAAACTCAGCGTGGGTGCGGGGCGTTCGGTGACGACTTCGAGCGCTGCCTCCACGGCGTCCTGCTCATGCGCGGGCAGGTGGTGGAAG
Source organism: Corallococcus sp. AB032C (assembly GCF_003668935.1). Lineage (NCBI taxonomy): Bacteria > Pseudomonadati > Myxococcota > Myxococcia > Myxococcales > Myxococcaceae > Corallococcus > Corallococcus sp. AB032C. The sequence continues at coordinate 46,004 of NZ_RAWP01000063.1, forward strand.
AGGGAGACGTGCGCCGGGATGACGTTGCGCTCGGGAGGGAAGTAGCGGCGGCGCAGGCCGTCCAGGCGCGTGAAGGCTTCTGGTTCCAGCTCAGCGGTGACGAGCAGCGGGGCTTCGGGGAGGGCGGCCATGCGGCGCACACCTTCCGTCCGAAGCCCCAGAGGCACAAGAGGCGCTCAGCCTTGCGACGCGAAGAAGGCCCGCAGCGAGTCGTCGGCCTTCTTGCGGTACTCCGGCAGGCGCGAGCGCTCTGCATCGGCGAGGGCCTTCTTCACGCCCGGCGCATCGAAGTCGTGGGTGTAGACAGGCGTGCCGGGCTGCTGGCGCCACGAGTCAGCGAGGCTGCCCGCGTCGATGCCGTCGAAGCCCAGCTCCTCCACGAGCTTGAGCACCTTCGCGCGGTGCTCGGGCGGATCCCCCGCGATGGGCAGCGCCACCCGGCCGGGCGTGCCCTTCGGCAGGCCCTTCTCCAGGAGGCTCTGGAAGAAGATGTTGTTGAAGGCCTTGATGACGGGGCGGCCGATGAGCGAGGCGACCCACTCGCTCTCCACCTTGCCGTTCTCCAGCTCTGGGATGCTGCCGTCGCGCACGGGGTAGTAGTTGCCCGTGTCGATGATCACGACGTCCTTCGGCACGTTCGCGAACAGGCCCTTCGGCAGGTCAGGGATTGCCTTCTGGGGGATGGTCACGACGACGACTTCGCCGGCCTTCGCCGCCTCTTCGACCGTGACGGCCTTCGCGCCCGTCTCCTTCGCGAGGTCGCGCAGGGTGTCCGGTCCGCGTGAGTTCGCGATGGACACTTCATGGCCCAGCTGCGTCCACCGCCGAGCCAGGGTTCCACCGATGAATCCCGCGCCAATGATTCCGATCTTCATGTCGTCCTCGTCCGGAAAGTGAGTCCCACGACTGCAAGCGCCGGTCGGATGCGCGGCCCGCGTGCGTGATTCGCGGTCCTGTTGGATTGCCACCGGACCCGCGTGCGGACGACCTGATGGGTGGACTTCCTGCTCCGGGTGTTCCGGCGTCAACGCTTGGGGCCTGGGTCCGACGCCTTCCTGCCGGGCGTGTGAGCGGATGGGGGCCTTCCGCCCCGACCCGGGCATTCGCTAACGTTCCGGTCCGGGCTGGTCCTTGGGAGACCCGCCCTGCTGCCATGGCCCACATTCCATCCGAGCTGGTCGCGGCCTTCCGGGGGACCGCCGCGCGAACCCTGTCCTCCGAGGAGGACACGGCGCTTGCGCCCATCCTGATGGGCATCCTCGAGCGTTGCGAGGCAGCCTGGCCTGGCGTCAGGCTTGAGCCCAAGGCCTTCGTCGCGCATCTGGGGCTGCACACGCCGCCGAGCGAGCCCCTCGCGCAGGCCCTGGCCGCGCTGCATTGCGAGGACCTGTATCTGGCGCTGGCGGCGGTGGAGGGGCAGCGGGCCGCGCTGGATGTGCTGGAGTCCGCCGTGCTGGTGCCCGCGGGGCGAGCGGTGCGCCGCGTGGAGGACTCGGACGCCTTCGTGGACGAGGTGCTCCAGCTCACGCGCCTGCGGCTCCTGGTGGAGGAGGGCGGACGTGCTCCGCGCCTCACGGAGTACGCGGGCCGGGGGCCGCTGCGGCGGTGGGCGGAGGCCGTGGCGCTGGGCATCGCGCTGTCGCTCAAGCGCAAGCCGGACCGGAGCACGCCGCTGGACGACGCACTCATCGCCGCGGACCTGGGCGCGACGGATCCGGAGCTGGAGCACATCCGCCATCGCTACCGTCCCGCCTTCCGCGCCGCCTTCACGGAGGCACTGGCCGCGCTCGCGCCGCGCGACCGCAACCTGCTGCGCATGGGGTTGGTGCAGGGCCTGGGCGTGGAGTCGCTGGGCGCCCTGCATCAGGTGCATGCCTCCACGGTGTCGCGGTGGATGGCGAAGGCGCGCGAAGGGCTCCTGGAGCAGACCCGGCAGGGTCTTGCCCGGCGGCTCGCGCTCAACACCTCCCAGCTGGACAGCCTGCTGCGCGTGCTCGACGGCAGCCTGGAGATCAGCCTCGCGTCCCTCCTGAAGGAAGGGTGATTCCCTCCATGCCCGAGTCCACCGCCCACCTCGATGAGGTCGAGCTGCTCGACCTCGCGGACGGCATCCCGTCCCAGTCCCTGCGCGAGCGCGCCGAAGGCCACCTGGACACCTGCGCGTCCTGCCGTGAGGCCCTGGCGGACTTCCTGCGCGTGCGCGCCGTCCCCGCGCCGGACGTGCACGCCGCGCGCACGGCCGTGGCGGTATCGGAGCCGTTCACCCGCTCCGTCAAGTCGCGCATCCCCCAGCTCGCGCAGGGGACGCTGCTGGGCCGCTACGTGGTGCTGGAGCGGCTGGGCGCGGGAGGCATGGGCGTCGTCCACGCGGCGTATGATCCAAGCCTCGACCGTCGCATCGGACTGAAGCTCCTGCGCGCGCCGACCTCCGCCAGCGGCTCCCAGGGGGGAACAGAGCGGCTCCTGCGCGAGGCCCAGGCCGCCGCGCGCACGCGCCACCCGCACGTCGTCGCCGTGCACGATGTGGGGACGTTCGGGGACGTCGTCTTCATCGCGATGGAGCTGGTGGACGGCGGCACCGTGCGCCAGCACCTGCTGGCGGCCACCCGACCGTGGCGCGACGTGGTGCGGCTCTACCTCCAGGCTGGCCGGGGGCTCGCGGCGGCGCACGCGGCGGGCGTCGTGCACCGGGACTTCAAGCCGGACAACGTGCTCGTGGACAAGGAGGGCCGCGCCCGCGTGACGGACTTCGGGCTGGCCCGCCTGGAGTCCTCCGAAGAAGCAGATGCCACAGCGCTGGGACCCGGCAGGAGCACGTCGCCCAGGAGCGCCCCAGGAGATGCCGCGTCGCCCAAGGGCTCCCCGGACGAGGCCTCGTCGCCGATAGCCATTCCGGGCGAGACCTTGTCGCCTAAGGACACCCCTGGCAATGCCGCGTCTCCGATGGTCGGCCCTGGCAACGCCGCGCCGCCGAAGGGCGCCCCTCTGGTCACCAGCGTCGCGGGCACGCCAGGGTACATCGCGCCGGAGGTGCTCACGGGCGCGCCCGCGGACGCGCGGTCGGATCAGTACGCGTTCTGCGTCTCGCTGTACGAAGGGCTGCACGGCCAGAAGCCCTCCTCCACTGAGGCCGGCGGCCTGGCGAACCGGAGCAACGTCCCGCGCTCCGTGCACGCGCTCATCGTGCGCGGACTGTCACCGGAGCCCGGGGCACGTCATCCCTCCATGACGGTCCTGCTCGACGCGCTGGAGCGCGCGGCCTTCCCACGCACCAGCGCGAAGATGGCAGCCGCAGGCGTGGGAGCGGGCCTGCTCGCCATCGCGGCCGCTGTGGTGTTCGCCCGGGGCCCGTCGCCCTGCGCGGATGACCCCACGCGGCTCCAGGACATCTGGGACGCGGACCGCAAGGCGGCGCTGCTCAAGGCTTTCCAGGCCACGGGCGCGCCGGACGCCATTGCCGCCTACGAGGCCACCGCCCGGACGCTGGATGCCTATGCCTCCGGTTGGAATGACAACCGCCGCGAGGCCTGCCTGGCCACGCACGAACACGGCACGCAGTCCACCGCGGTGCTGGACCTGCGGACCCACTGCCTGGAGCGTCGCCGCCGGGAGCTGACCGCGCTCACGGAGGTGCTCTTCTCCGCGGACCGGGTCGGCGTCGCCAGCGCTCCGGAAGCCGCGCAGGCACTGAGCCCCCTGTCGCGCTGCGCGGACGTGGAGGCCCTGTCCCAGCCGGTGCCCCCACCGGAGCGGCCGGAGGTCGCCGCTCGCGTGAAGGCCGCCTACGCGAAGCTGGACGACGCGCGGGCCCGCCTGGGCGCGGACCGGTGGCAGGACGCCGTGGACCGCGTCGCCCCCATCGTGAAGGAGGCGGAGACGCTGGGCTACAAGCCGCTGCTGGGTGAGGCCCTGCTCATCGAAGGCGAGGCCCGCGCCTTCCTGCGCGACGAGTCCGCGGAACCGGCGCTGCGCCGCGCGATGCTGGCGTCACTGTCAGGGCGCGACGACCTGCGCGCCGCGGAGGCCGTCGTCTACCAGGTCTTCGTCGACGGCGAGGTGACCCAGCGCCCGGAGCAGGCCAAGGCCCACGCCGACGAGGCCCGGGCGCTCCTGGCGCGGTCCGGCGGCAACCTGGAGCTGGAGTCCCAGCTGCTCGCGTACGAGGGCAACTCGCTGGAGCAGCAGTCGCGCTCGTCGGAGGCGCTGCCCGTGCTTCAGCAGGCGCTGGCGCTCCAGGAGCGATTGCACGGCCGCGACTCGCCACGGCTCGCCCGCGCGCTGCTCACGATGGCCTCCACCCAGCGGTCGATGGGGCGCGCGGAGGAGGCGCTCGCCACCATCCAGCGCGCCAGGAAGGTGTTGGAGGCCGCCTACGGCCCGGACCACCCGAAGGTCGCCATCACGATCAACAACATGGGCGGGACCCTGGTGGAGCTGCGGCGCTACGAGGAGGGGTATGAGGCCTTCCTGGAGACCCTGCGCCGCTATGAGCGCATCTACGGCCCCGACCACCAGCCCCAGCGCTACGTCGCCGGCCTGCGGGCGAACCTGAGCGCGGCGGCCTTCCGCATGGGGCGCTACGAAGAGGCCGAGCGCCGCATGCTGGAAGCCCGGGTCATCTACAAACAGCTGTTCCCCAAGGGCTCCATCTTCCGGATCCGCTCCGGTACCAACCTGTCCCAGATCCTCATGAACCAGAGCCGGGTGGCGGACGCCCAGGTGCTGCTCCAGGAGATGGAAGAGGAGGTGGCTGCGGCCCGGGCCGATGGCCGCAGCGATCCCATCTTCGCGGCGCCGTCGCGGTGCCGAGCGGAATCCTGGATGCGGCTGGGGCAGTCCGAGCGCGCCGTCGCGGAAGCGAAGCGCAGCGTGGCCATCGTGCGGGAGCTCAAGGGGGAGACCGAGCTGGGAGAATCGCTGCGCGTCCTGTCCGTGACCCTCACCCGGGCGAAGCAGCTCAACGAGGCCCGGGACGTGGCGCGCGAGCTGTTGGCCCTGCACCACAAGCTCGCGGGCGAAGAGACCCGGCCTCCCATGGAGATGGAGGAGATGATGGCCGAGCTGTCCCTGGCGCGCGGTGAGGTGGACGAGGCCCGTAAGTGGGGGGAGCGCTCCCTGGAGGCCTGGAGTCAGACGGCGGCCCCGCCCCTGGAGATGGCCAACATCCGCTTCATCCTGGCCCGCACGCTGCGCAAGGCCCACCTGGAGCCGGAGCGGGCCCGGGCCCTGGCCACCGCAGCCCGCGACGCCGTGCTCCCCACCGCCGAACCCCGGTTGCTCAAGCTCTCCGAACTGGACGCGTTCCTGCGAGAGCGCTGAGGCGCGCGGGGCTGCTAGGGTGCCGCCCCCTATGCGAATCCTCGTCGGACTGACCTCGTCGGGCTGGACGGAGAAGGCCCGGTGGGCGTTGGACCACCACCGCGTCGCCTACCGCTACCAGGACTACGTCCCCCTCATCCAGGAGCGCTGGCTGCGCAAGCAGGTGGCTCCCGGGGTGAAGCCCTCCGTGCCGCTGCTCGTGGACCCGCCCCAGCCGGCCACGCACGGCTCGTTCGCCATCGCGAAGCACGCGGAAGGAGTGGGGCAGGGCAGCCCGCTCTTCCCGGCCGCGCAGGTGGACGCCATCACCGCGTGGAACGACACCAGCGAACACGTGCTGGACCTGGCGCGCGCCTACGCCATGCCGCGCATGCTGACGAACTCCCGCGCCCAGGCGGAGATGCTGCCGAAGTTCGTCCCCGGCTGGCTGCGCCCGGTGTTCGCGCCCTCCGCGCGCCTGGGCATGCGCTACGTGGTGAAGAAGCACCAGGTGGCGGACAGCTCGCCGGAGGCCATCGAGGCCGCCGTCGCCCCCTCCTACGAGAAGCTGCGCGCCGCGCTGGGGGGCAGGCCCTACCTGCTGGACGCGGGCTTCACCTACGCGGACATCACCACCGCGGCGATGCTCGTGCTGCTGGGGCCGCCCGCGGACCGGCACCTGCCCATGGGGCCGGGCACGCGTGAGGTGTGGACCCACTCGGGGCTCGCCGCCCGCTTCCCGGACCTGCTCGCGTGGCGCGACGCGCTCTACGACAAGCACCGCCGCACCTGAAAAACACCACGGGCCGCCTCCCGGTGAGGGAAGGCGGCCCGCCGTGAATCACCGGTGCGTGCCGCCGGCTACCCCGCCTGCTTCACGCCCTTCGAGTTGTCCACCAGCACCTTGGCGAAGGTGAGCCCGTCGGGGCCCGCGTCCGCCTGGATGTGCTCGCCCGGCGCGAACTCGCCGTTCAGCACCTTGATGGCGAGCGGATCCAACAGGTACTTCTGCACCGCGCGCTTCAGCGGCCGGGCACCGTACGTGGGGTCGTAGCCGCGCTCCGCCAGCAACTCCCGCGCGCCTTCCGTGAGGTCCAGCGTGAGGCGCTTGGCCTGGAGCAGCTTCTGGAGCTTGCCCAGCTGGATGTCCACGATGCGGTAGATGTCCTTCTTGCGCAGCGGCTCGAAGATGACGATTTCGTCCACGCGGTTGAGGAACTCCGGCCGGAAGTGGCTGCGCAGCGCTTCCATTACCTCGCCGCGAGTCTTCTCGTTGAGCGTGTCCGTGCCCGCCATGCCCTCCTGGATGGCCTGCGAGCCGATGTTCGACGTGAGGATGAGCACCGCGTTGCGGAAGTCCACCGTGCGGCCCTGGCTGTCCGTCACCCGGCCCTCGTCGAGGATTTGCAGCAGGATGTTGAACACGTCGTGGTGTGCCTTCTCGATTTCGTCGAAGAGCACCACCGTGTACGGCCTGCGGCGCACGGCCTCCGTCAGCTGGCCGCCCTCCTCGTAGCCCACGTAGCCCGGGGGCGCGCCCACGAGCCGGGACACCGCGTGCTTCTCCATGTACTCGGACATGTCGATGCGGACCATGGCCGTGTCGTCGTCGAAGAGGAACTCCGCCAGCGCCTTCGCCGTCTCCGTCTTGCCCACGCCCGTGGGGCCCAGGAAGATGAACGAGCCGATGGGGCGGTTCGGGTCCTGCAGCCCGCTGCGCGCGCGGCGCACGGCGTTGGACACGGCCTCAATCGGGGTGCGCTGGCCAATCACGCGCTCGGCGAGCCGGTCCTCCATCTTGACCAGCTTCTGCATCTCGCCCTCCATCAGCTTGGAGACCGGGATGCCCGTCCACTTGGCCACCACGGAGGCGATGTCCTCGGAGTCCACCTCCTCCTTGAGGAACTTCTGGTTCTTCTGAAGCTCCGCCAGCTTCTCGTTCTGCGCGGTGACTTCCTTCTCCAGCGAGGGGATGACGCCGAACTTCAGCTCCGCCGCGCGGTTCAGGTCGCCCTGACGCTCCGCCGCGGCCTGGTCGTTGCGCGCCTTCTCCTGCTTCTCCTTGAGCGAGCGCAGGGCCGCGATGGCCTTCTTCTCCGCGTCCCAGTGGGCCTTGAGCGAGTTGAACTTCTCGTTCAGGTTCGCGAGCTCCTTCTCGATGGTGGCCAGGCGCTCACGCGAGTGCGGATCCGTCTCCTTGCGCAGGCCCTCACGCTCGATTTCCAGCTGCGTCACCTTGCGGCGGATGTCGTCGATCTCCGTGGGCATGGAGTCGATTTCGATACGCAGGCGGCTGGAGGCCTCGTCGACCAGGTCGATGGCCTTGTCCGGCAGGAAGCGGTCCGCGATGTACCGGTGGCTGAGCGTGGCCGCCGCGACGAGCGCGGAGTCCTGGATGCGCACGCCGTGGTGCACCTCGTAGCGCTCCTTCAGGCCACGCAGGATGCTGATGGTGTCGTGCACCGTGGGCTCGCCCACGAACACCGGCTGGAAGCGGCGCTCCAGCGCGGCGTCCTTTTCAATGTGCTTGCGGTACTCATCCAGCGTCGTCGCGCCAATGCAGTGCAGCTCACCGCGCGCGAGCGCAGGCTTGAGCATGTTGCCCGCGTCCATGGCGCCTTCGGCCTTCCCGGCGCCCACGAGCGTGTGCATCTCGTCGATGAAGAGGATGATTTCGCCCGCCGCGTCCGCGACCTCCTTGAGGACCGCCTTGAGGCGCTCCTCGAACTCGCCGCGGAACTTGGCGCCGGCCACCATGGAGCCCATGTCCAGGGTGATGAGGCGCTTGTTCTTCAAGCCCTCCGGCACGTCGCCGTCCACGATGCGGCGCGCGAGCCCTTCCGCGATGGCCGTCTTGCCCACGCCCGGCTCACCGATGAGCACCGGGTTGTTCTTGGTGCGGCGGCTGAGCACCTGGATGCAGCGGCGGATCTCCTCGTCGCGGCCGATGACGGGGTCCAGCTTGCCGGCGCGCGCGGACTCCGTGAGGTCGCGGCCGTACTTCTCCAGCGCCTGGTAGGTGGACTCCGCGTCCGCGCTCGTCACGCGTGAGGAGCCTCGCACTTCCTTCAGGCCCGCCTGCACGCGCTCGCGCGTCACGCCGGAGGACTTCATGGCCTCGCCGACGGCGCCCTTGTCCTGGGTCAGCGCGAGCAGCAGGTGCTCGGACGAGGTGAACTCGTCCTTCAGCGCCTTGGCCTCGTCCTCGGCCTTGTCGAAGGTCTTCATCAGGCGCTGGCTGAGCATGGCGCTCTCGCCGCCCTGGATGCGGGGGAGCTTCTGGAGCGCTTCGCCCAGCCGGCCCGCGAACAGCTTCACGTCCACGCCAATCTTGCGCAGAAGAGGGTCGACGATGCCGTCCTTCTGCCCCAGCAGTGCCGCGGCGAGGTGCTCCGGCTCGTAGTGGGGATTGTCGGCCCGGCGGGCCAGCGACTGACCCTCCTGGATCGCCTCCTGCGCCTTCACCGTGTATTTGTCGAGTCGCATGACCTCAACGTAAGGGCCGGGGACCCCTTGGCAAGGCGACACTGCCCGTATGCCCGGCGATTTCCCTGGAATACTTTGAGCCGCTGGAAGCGGCCGGGTAATCGTGGTGGCGAAGTTGCCAGGGGGTGGGGGGGTCGGTTATAGGCGGCGCCCATCCTCGGGGGCTTCACTCTGGACGCGCACGGCGGCTATCTCGTTCGACTCGACACCTTCTCCGGGTTGGCGCTCGTGCGTCTGGCCCGCGAGGCGCTGTCGTTGGACAGCGCCCCGGGCGCCACGGCGCTGCGCGTCACCATCAACCGCCGCCGCAAGGTGGTGCGCCTGGCCTTCCTGGGGCCCTTCTCCCAGGGCCGGCAGGGCGCCCACTGGTACGCGGCGCACCACGCCCTGGCCCGCCTCCTGTCCGCCGCCGCCAACGCCACCGTGCACGCCTACGTGTACGACGCGGACGAGGGCGAGGAAGTGATTGCCTACGGCAACGGCCGCCGGGTGGGTGGGGAGAAGGTGGTGTACGAGGACGCGGAGCTGCCGTGTCCCCTGGAGGAGCTGGACGACGAGGCCTTCGCCCGCCTCCAGTCCCGCTGGCCCATGGGGCACCTGGCGTACGTGTTCGGGCTGACGCGGGACGAGCTCCTGCGCATCCCCCAGGCCCCGCTGGCCCGCGTGCTGCCGCTGGAGGGCACGGCCGCCGGCTCCGAAGCGGACGCGATGGCCGCCCTGGAGGCGCTGCTCCTGGGGCCCGCGTTGCCCCGCGCGGAGACGGACGCGGGCTGAAGCAGCACGGACGGCCTTTCAGCGCCGCGCCGCGTCAGCCCTGTCCGGACTTCAGGGCTCTTCCGTCGGCCCGTCGAGCGTGACGATGGCGTCCCGCACGCCCTCGCTGCGGAAGTACTGGGCGAGCAGGGCGAAGCCACCGGCGACGAGCACCGTGGGGAGCACCGCGCTGAGGGTCATCAGGGACGGGACGAGCGCGTAGAGCTGCTGCGCCGTGGCCGGGTCCTGGAACTCGGGCAGGCCCTTGAGCCCTTCCACCATGGCCTGGCTGGTGTGGCGGGCCACGACGGTCCACTGGGCCCCGTCAATGGTGCGCATCAGCGCGGCGAAGATGCCCGCGCCACCGAGCAGCTGCCGGAAGCCATCCCGGGGGACGCCGTCGGGGGAGCGCAGCATGCGGCTGGAGGCGAAGAAGAGCAGGGTGCAGGCCACCGTCAGCCCGGTCAGCACCAGGGCGCGGGACTCGCGCATGGGGGAGAGCGCGGAGAGCTGCGCCTCCATGATGGCCTGGGTGACGGCGGGGTCCTTGCCCAGCAGGGCAATGGTGGGGGTGTGCTCCCGCTGCGCTTCGCGGTGGGCCTCGAAGTTCATCATGACGGAGGCCTCGCTGCAGGCGAGGAACCCCGTCAGGGTGGAGAGCATCAGGCACAGCCCTGCGGCGATCCGCACGCCCCGGGGCAATCCCCCCGGGCGGGTGACTTCACGAGGCTTCACTTCCGGCTTGCCTCCACGTAGCGCATGCGAAGGTCGGACAGGAGGTTGTCCACCAGCTTCTCCTCCTCCGCGGTGAGGTTTCCGCGCGTCTTCTCGCGGAGCATCGCCAGGAGGTCCAGGTTCTGCCGGGCCGAAGGCAGGTCCTTCTCCATGCGGCCCGTCTCCGGGTTCGGCGCCCCACCCAGGTGGATGAGGACGGCGGAACCCAGTCCGACGACGAAGGTGCTGAACGACAGGGACTCCTCGGAGGCGGGGCTCGCATCCCCCGTCATCACGAAGGTCTCACCCCGCTTCTCCGAAGGGCTCATTCGGACGCCTTGTCCTCTTCGCCAGCAGGCTCGTCCGCCTCGTCCTTGTCCTCGTCCTCGTCCGCCTCGTCGTCGTCCGACTCATCCTCGTCGGAGGCGTCGTCGTCCGTGTCCTCGTCGTCGTCCTCGTCATCGAAGTCGTCTTCGATGTCGCCATCCATCAGCGTCTCGATGGGGACGGACTTGTCGGCCACGTCCGGCAGCTCCTCGAGGTGCTTCTTGTACGCGTCCTCGTCCACCTGGCCGCTGCGCTGGTAGCGATCGGCGGTGCGCTTGTCGAGGTGCTTCGGGTTGATGCCTTCAGCCATGATTCAAATCCTCGGAATTGCTTGGAAAACAGCGCGGCACCTTATAGCAGGAGGGGCGCCTGTCAACGCTCGTGTCCCCAGGCCCGGAAACCGATGAACGTCTCGCCCCGCCCCCCGCTTCCCCAAGGCCCGTACCTGCTGTGCGACGACAGCATCCGCCCGGAGCTGCCCCTGGTGGACAAGGCCGGCCAGCTGCTTCAGGGCGGTGCCCGGATGCTCCAACTGCGCATGAAGCACACCCCTCCCCGGGAGGCATTGGCGGCGGCCCGAGCGGTGGTGGCTCTGTGCCGGCGGGCAGGCGCGGTGTGTCTCATCAACGACCGGGTGGACCTGGCGCTCCTGTCGGACGCGCACGGGGTGCACGTGGGGGACGAGGACCTGCCTCCGGAGGCGGCGCGGGAGCTGTTGGGTCCTGGCCGGTACGTGGGCGTGACGGCGCGGGGGACGGAAG